>DATFDU010000108.1:0-5641 GCA_035251915.1 Dongiaceae bacterium
CTCCGCATAGACCGCGTCATCGCCGACGAAGCGCAGCGAGAAGGCGCGCCGCCGCTCAGGTGTGAAATTGCCGCGCGCGCCGTGCAGCGTGCGGTAGTGGAACGCCACCGCGTCGCCCGGCTGCATCTCCCATTCCAGCACGCGGTAGCGCTCGGGCGCGGCATCGGGATCGGGCACCGGCATATAGGCGTCGCTGTCGGCATAGAAATTCTCGTCCGACAGCCAGCGCACCGGCAGCACCAGCTTTGGCCAGCGGTGCGAGCCGGCGACGCAGCGCAGCGTCGCATCCTTCACCGGATCGACCGGCACCCAGAGGCTGACCGTCTGGTCGCCGTCGATGAAATAGTACGGCGCGTCCTGGTGCCAGGGCGTCGACTTGGCGGTGCCAGGCTCCTTCACCAGAACGTGGTCGTGGAACACCTGCGCGCTGTTCGACTGCATCAGCGCCGCGGCCGCTTCCGCCGCCGGCGACTTCATCACCACCTCCACGAACTCCGGGATGCGCTGCCAGTTGCAGTAGTCGTCGAAGAAGCGCCCGCCCTCGCCCGGTTTCAGGTTCTCCGCCGCGTACGGGCCGGGCTCGCGCATGTTGCGCTCGATCCCGGCCTTGATCACGTCGACCCAGTCGGCGAGCAGGCCGGGCAGGAAGACCGCGCCATCGGCCTCGTAGGCGCGTGTTTGTTCGGGTGAAACCAAGACCTTGATCCAAAGTGCCGTGCGGAAGGGATCATCGTGCCGGACCGCCCTCCCGCTCGCAAGAGGCACCGATGGCGTTGAAGCCGGCCGGACCAATTTGCCGCAGCGACTGCTTTGCAATAGCATCCGGCACATCGCCGCTGCCGGGGAACCACGATGCCTGATTTTCCGATCGTCGATGCCCACGTCCATCTCGCCGACCCGAAGCGGTTCGGCTATGGCTGGACCAGGAACGCGCCGACGCTCAACCGGACGGTCCTGCCGGAGCACCTCACCAAGGCCGCGGGGCCGGTGGAGATCGAGCGCTTCGTGTTCGTCGAGGTCGACGTCGACCTGCCGCAGCATCTGGCAGAGGCTGAATGGATCGATGAGCTCGCGAAAACGGACGCGAGACTCAAAGGCATGGTCGCCTGCCTGCCGCTGGAGCGCGGCAAGGCGACCGCCGGCGAGCTGGAGCAGCTCACCCGCCTCAAGACCCTGCGCGGCATCCGCCGCCTGATCCAGAACCAGGCGGACCCGGATTTCTGCATCCAGCCGCAATTCATCGAAGGGCTGAAGCTGCTCGCCGCGCATGACCTGGTGTTCGACATCTGCATCTTCCACCATCACATGCCCAATGCGATCAAGATGGTGCGGCAATGCCCGGAGGTCCGCTTCGTGCTGGATCACATCGGCAAGCCCGGCATCAAGGCCGGCCTTATCGACCCATGGCGCCGGCACATGAAGGAGCTGGCATCGCTGCCCAACGTGACCTGCAAGATCTCCGGCGTCACCACCGAGGCCGATCACAAGAGCTGGACCCGCGAGCAGCTCAAGCCCTACATCGCCCATGCCATCGACAGCTTCGGCTTCGACCGCGTGATGTACGGCGGCGACTGGCACGTGTCGGAGCTGGCCGGCACCTACCCGCAATGGATCGAGGTGCTGGAGTGGGTAGTCGACAGCGCGACCCCGGCCGAGAGGCGCAAGCTGTTCCACGACAACGCCATCCGCGACTATCGCCTGGCATGACCGAGCCGGTGCCGCGCTGGCGCCGCCGCGCCTACAGTGTCGAGGCGATGCGCGAACTTGCCCGCGCGGCGCTGCCGAAGCCGGTGTTCGATTTCGCCGACGGCGGCGCGGAAGACGAGCAGACGCTGCGGCGCAACGAAGCCGCGTTCGAAGACGTCTCTTTGCTGCCCCGCCCCCTCTCCGGCGCCGCCACGCGCGACCTCTCGATCACCCTGTTCGGACAGCGGCTGAGCATGCCCGTTATCGTGGGCCCGACCGGCCTTGCTGGCCTGTTCTGGCCCGACGGCGAGCGCTGCGCCGCGCGCGCGGCGCAGGCGGCCGGCACCGCCTTCTGCCTCAGCCACGGCTCGGTCTGCACACTGGAGGAGCTGGCGGGCACCGGCGCCGCGCCGCGCTGGATGCAGGTCTTCATCTACAAGGACCGCGGCTTCACCCGCGCGCTGACCGAGCGCGCCGCCGAGGCCGGCTATGACGCGCTGGTGCTCACCACCGACAACCAGCTGCTCGGCAACCGCGAGCGCGACATCCGCAACGGCTTCAGCATCCCGCCGCGCTTCGGGCTCGCCGGCCTCGCCGGCATGGCGCTCAAAGCCGAGTGGCTGTGGCGCATGCGCCGGGACCTCAAGCGCGTCACTTTTGGAAACTACGTGCGTCCGGGCGAAGCAGCGGACCTCAAGTCGCTCGCCGGCCGCATGGCTTCGCTGCTCGATCCGTCGATGTCATGGCAGGACGTCGACGACCTGCGCCGGATCTGGAACGGCCCGCTGCTGCTCAAGGGGATCCTCCACCCCGACGAGGCGCGCAGGGCGGTGGAGCGTGGCGTCGATGGCGTGATCGTCTCCAACCACGGCGGCCGCCAGCTCGACGGCGCGGCAGCGACGATCGATGCGCTGCCCGCCATCGTCGATGCGGTGGGCGGCCGCACCCCGATCCTGATCGACGGCGGCATTCGGCGTGGCAGCGACGTGGTGAAGGCACTCGCCCTCGGCGCGCAGGCCTGCCTGGTCGGCCGCCCGCAGTTGTGGGCTCTCGCGGTCGCGGGCGAGGCCGGCGTCGCCCACATGCTGGCGATCTATCGCCAAGAGATCGACCGCGTCATGGGCCTGTGCGGCGTCACCAGCATCGCCGGCATCGACCAATCACTCCTGCTTCAGAATGGACGGCACGCATGATCAAGGATCCACCACTTCTCACCATCCATCGCAGTTTCCCGCGCCCGAGCGCCGACCAGGTCGCCGCATTCGCCGGCGTGCCGACCGGCTACGCCGTGGATGCGATGGGCGGCCGCGGCGCGCTCGACTACCGCATCAAGCCGCTGGCGCCCGCGTCCTCCGTCCTGGTCGGCGTCGCAGTCACCTGCCAGTGCGGCCCCGCCGATAACCTCGCCTTGTTCGCGGCGCTCGCGACCGCGCATCCGGGCGACATCCTGATCGCCGCGACCGACGGCTTCACGGCCACCGCCGTCACCGGCGACCTGCTGGTCGGCATGGCCAAGAACCGCGGCATCCGCGGCGTGGTGACGGACGGCCTGGCGCGCGATGTCGCGGGCATCCTCGCCGTCGGCCTGCCGGTCTTTTGCGCCGGCATCACCGCCAACTCGCCCGTACGCAACGGCCCCGGCACGGTCGGCCTGCCGGTCGTGCTCGGCGGCGTCGCCGTCGCATCCGGCGACCTCGTCATCGGCGATAATGACGGCATCGTGGTGGTGCCGCGCGAGCAGATCGGGACGGTGTTGAGCAAGCTGCCCGACATCCGCGGCGCCGAAGCCGCGCTCGAAGCGAAGGTGAAGGCGGGACTCGAGGTGCCGGATTTCATCCAGGTGATCCTGGCGTCCGACCGCGTGGTCGAGCTCTAGATCAGTCCGCGCGCCGACAGCTCGTACTTGATGTAGGCGTAGTAGATCGGCGCGGCGATCACGCCCGGGATGCCGAACGCCGCTTCCATCACCAGCATGGCCAGCAGCAGCTCCCACGCCCGCGCGCGGATCTGCCCGCCGATGATGCGGGCGTTGACGAAATATTCCAACTTGTGGATCGCGATCAGGAAGGCGAGCGAGGCCAGCGCGACATAGAACGAGACGCTGAGGCTGACCAGGAAGATCACGGTGTTGGAGATGAGGTTGCCCAGCACCGGCAGCAGCCCGACCAGGAAGGTAACGAGAATCATGGTCTTCACCAGCGGCAGCTCCACGCCGAACATCGGCAGGATCGCCGCCAGGTAGATGCCGGTCAGCAGCGTGTTGAGCGCGGAGATGCGCACCTGCCCGAACACCACGCGGCGGAAGGCGCGGCCGAGCAAGGTGACGCGCGCTTCCATCGCGCGTGCCAGCGGGCCGGGCACCTTGCCCTGGCTGTAGCCGTGGGTCGGGTCGGACAGCACGACCATGCCGCCGATGATCATGCCGATGAGGATGTGGATCAGCACCGTGCCCAGGGTCTCGCCGATATTGCCGAGCGCGCCGGCATGGGTGCGCAGCCAGCCAGCGGCTTCCCGCTCCAGCTCCTCCATGTTGGCCGGCAGGTACTGCAGGTACTGCGCGGCCCAGGGCGGGAAATGGGTGCGGGCGCTGTCGATCGCGTTGGCCATCAACTGCATCAGCGGGATCACGCCTTCGGAGGTGCCGGTCAGCATGTTGGCGAGGCGCAGGGTGCCGAAGGTCAAGGCGACCGCGAAGATGCCGCCGAGGATGGTGAGGGCGATGACCTTGCCACCGAAGCGCGAGATGCCGACCTGGCGGTGGCGCGCCGCCAGCATCTGCGCGCACTGATGCGCCAGCAGGCCGGCGAGCAGGGCCGCCAGCAGGCCCAGATGCAGCACGATGACCAGCCCGATGCCGGCCAGGACCAGCGAGGCAACCTCGATCCGGGTGCTGCGGTCGGTCAGGGCTTCGGGCAGGTTCATGGTCTTCTCAAATCCGGCACTCTTGCGGCGCACAGTAGCGCACCCGCCCGCGGCAATGCCACCTTTGCCGCGATCCCACCGACCCTAGCCTGATAAACCTAACCGGGTGCTAACGTCCCGGCCGTGCCCTTACAGGTACAAAACTACAGGGCGCCGAGGATCTTGCGGTATTCGTCCTCGGAGAACGCCTTCAGGGTCTGGGTCCGGACATTCCCGGCGCCCGCCAGGTTCAGCACGAAGCGGGCCACCGTGGCGTCGTCCGGCGCCTCCAGGTGCACCACCATGTCGTAGCCGCCCATGGTCATATAGAACTCGCCGAGCTTGGCGCCGGCCGTCTCGGCCAGCTTGCGCGCCCCGTCCAGGCGCTTCGGGGAGTCCTTAACATTCTTGACCCCCTGTTCGGTCCAATTCACCAGAAGGATGTATTTGGCCATGGCCTTCCTCCCTTGCGCTCATGAGAGCAAGGGGAAGGCTATGCCTCCATCCGACCGAATACAATGCGCGCCAAACGAAGCGCTTGACTTTGACGCTGCGTAAAGCCGGAAGGTGCCTTCAGAAACCAAGACCGAGGCGGAGGCGAGGCGTGTTCAGGATCGGCGAGTTCTCCCAGATTGCACGGGTCTCGGGGCGGCTGCTGCGCTACTACGACAGCATCGGCCTGCTGCGGCCGCAGCGCATCGATCCTGAGACCGGCTATCGCTTTTACAGCGCCGGCCAGCTGGAGCGGCTGAACCGCATCCTGGCGCTGAAGGAGCTCGGGCTGTCGCTCGACCAGGTCGCGCGCATGCTGGACGACAAGATCTCCACCGCCGAGATCCGCGGCATGCTGGCGCTCAAGAAAGCCGAACTGGAGCGCACGCTGGCCGAAGAGGCCGCGCGGTTGCGCCACATCGAATCCCGCCTGACCCAGATCGAGCAGCAGGGCTCGCTCGCCGACTATGACGTGGTGGTGAAGTCGGCGCCGGCAACGCCGCTGCTGTCGACCCGCGCCACCTACCCGACCTTCGACGACGTGTTCGCCGCGTTGCGCGAG
>DATFDU010000109.1:0-11320 GCA_035251915.1 Dongiaceae bacterium
GAAATGGACTGCGGCAAAGCTCAATGTCTTCAGCATGCTAGCCTCCTTTGACCGGGTCCGCTGCGAGCGATTCTCAAGCGGCGGCGGGACTTGCCATGAACATGGCCTTCGCGGCTTTAATGAGCCAATGAATTGATTTGAGGCCATTGATCGATTTCCTCGATATTGCCCATTAATCGCAGTTTCATTTTTCAGATGTGCGGAAAAGTTGTATGATTTTCCGGCCTTTTTGCAGGAGGTCGACATGCTGGCAGTCCGCGATACGACAGAGAACCGCTTACGCGCGGACGCGACCGTCAGCATCCCGCTCTCGAAACCCGCCAACTCCAAGCAAGCCAGGCTCGTTCAGGAATTGCTGGGCCTGCATGGCCATCACGTCGTCATCGACAATGACTTCGGCGACGCCACCGAAGCAGCTGTGATGGATTTCCAAAGGAAGTCCGGGCTGCAATCGACCGGACAGGTCGACCAGGGCACGATGGACGCGCTGGTGCAGCCCATGCTGCGCGCAATCGCACCCGATTCTTCGCCGGCCGCGACCATCGCCGGCCAGGCAGTGCGCGTTGCGCAGCGGCACCTGGCCGAGCATCCGCGCGAGATCGCCGGTCCGAACTGCGGACCTTGGGTCAGACTCTATATGGGCGGGCATGAGGGCGAAGACTTCCTGTGGTGCGCCGGCTTCGTCTCGTATGTCCTCGGACAGGCATGCCGCGATCTCGAGCAGGCCCGGCCGCTGGTCTCCAGTCAGTCCTGTGATGCGTTGGCGCGTGATGCCAAGGAGCGCCACACCTTCTTCCCTGGCGGTGGCGGCACCCGGCCACAGCCGGGCTGGATATTCGTCCGGCGCAAGAGTGCGAACGACTGGACCCATACCGGGCTTGTCACCCATGGCGAGCCTACCGTCTTCCGCACCATCGAGGGCAATACCAACGATGACGGCAGCCGCGAAGGCTTCGAGGTCTGCTCGCTGACACACGCCTACACCGACAAATACGACTTCATCAGGATCTGACCGCCCGACGGCGCGGACCTGACAAGGCCGGCAGCGAAAGCTAAGCTGCCGGCATGATTCGCATCACCCGATCCATCGCACTCGACGAGACCGAACTGGAGGAGCGCTTCGTGCGCGCGTCCGGTCCCGGGGGGCAGAACGTCAACAAGGTCTCGACCGCGGTCGAGCTGCGCTTCGACATCGCCGCCTCGCCCAGCCTGCCGCCGGACGTGAAGACGCGGCTGATCCGCCTCGCCGGGCAGCGTGTCACCAACGACGGCGTGCTGGTGATCGATGCCCAGCGCCACCGCAGCCAGGAGCGCAACCGGGCCGACGCGCGCGAGCGCCTGATCGAGCTGATCCGCGCTGCCACCCACGTGCCGAAGGCGCGCCGCGCCACCAGGCCGACCAAGGCGTCCAAGGAAAAAAGGCACGAGGTCAAGCAACGGCGCTCAAAGGTCAAGAAGCTCCGCCGCATCAAGCCCCATCTTGACTAGGCTGCCGCGTGTGCGCCGGGCGTTTGCAATCGGAAAATCCCGGGACTAGCCTGCGCCGCAAATCGGTGAACTCGAAAGAGCCCGCCGGTCAGGAGACCAGCATGCAGGACAAATCGCCCCAGGCACCGCAGATCAAGGTCAATCGGTGGCGGCGCTTTGCGGATTGGGACGAGCGGCCGCTGCGGCTCGACAAGTTCGCGGTCGAGGACGCGGCCGCCGGCTTCGCCGCCTTCTCATCGCCCAACGATCCCAAGCCGGGCCTCGAGATCGCGAACGGCAAGGTCAAGTCGATGGACGGCATCGCCGCCGCCGATTTCGACATGATCGATCTCTTCATCGCCAACCATCATCTCGATCTCGACATCGCGCCGGAGGCGATGTCGATTCCGTCGCATGAGATCGCGCGCATGCTGGTGGACATGAACGTGCCGCGCGCCAAATTGGTGCGCCTGGCGCACGGCATGACGCCGGCCAAGCTGGCGGAGGTGGTGACCGAGCTGAACGCGCTCGAGATCGCCTTCGCCTACAGCAAGATGCGGGCGCGCCACACCCCCGGCAACCAGGGCCACGTCACCAATGCCAAGGACGACCCGCTGCAGCTGGCGGCCGATGCCGCGACCGCCGTCGCCTTCGGGTTCGACGAGGTCGAAACCACCATGCGGGTCGCGCGCAACGCCTGGTCCAACGCCGTCGCCTGCGCAGTCGGTGCGGCAGTCGGGCGCTGGGGCACGCTGTTCCAATGCTCCAGCGAAGAGGCCGAGGAGCTGCAGATCGGCATGGCGGGCTTCAGCTCCTATGCCGAGACGGTCTCAGTCTATGGCACCGAGCGCGCCTTCATCGACGGCGATGACACGCCCTGGTCCAAGGCGTTCCTCTCCACCGCCTACGCCTCGCGCGGCATCAAGATGCGCTGCACCTCCGGTGCGGGCTCCGAGCTGCTGATGGGATTCCATGAGAGCAAGTCGCTGCTCTATCTCGAGGCGCGTTGCCTTTGCTTGCAGCGCGGCATGGGGGTGCAGGGCACGCAGAATGGCGGCATCGATGGCGCACCGGTGACCTGCACCATACCGGGTGGCGTGCGCGAGCTGATGGCGGAGAACCTGCTCGCCGTGTGGCTCGATCTCGAATGCGCCTCGGGCAACGATGCGCGGCCGACCGAATCCGAGATCCGGGTCGGCGCCAAGATCCTGCCGTACCTGATCGCCGGCTCGGACCTGATCTGCTCGGGCTTCGGATCGATCCTGAAATACGACAACTCCTTCAATCCCTCGCTGATGAACGGCGAGGAGCTGGAGGATTTCCTGGTCCTCCAGCGCGACTTCGAAGCCGATGGCGGCCTGACGCCGGTCGGCGAGACCGAGATCCTCGAGCTGCGCAGCCGCGCAGTGCAGGCCATCGCCGCAGTGTTCGAGGAGCTCGACCTCGGCCAGCCGACCGCCGACATGATGGCGAGCGTGGTCGCCGCCTCCGGCTCCGCGGAAACGCAGAGCTACCTGCCGCGCGACGTTTCCTTCATCAGCGAAGCGATCAAGGCGCGTGGCATCAACGTGATCGATGTCATCAAGGCGCTGGCCAGGCGCGGCTACCGCACCGAGGCGCAGAACCTGCTCAACGTGGTGAAGCTGCGCGTCACCGGCGACTACCTGCAGACCTCCGCCATCGTGCGCAATGGTCACGTCATCAGCGCGGTCAACGATCCGAACGAATATCTCGGCCCCGGCACCGGCTACCGATTGAGCAAGGAACGGCGTGACAAGCTGGTCGGCATCCGCGACGTGCTGGACCGCGACGAAGTGCTCCGATCCGAAGGTCGCCATGCCAAGGCCGAGTCGCGCCTGATCCAATACCGCACCATGGGAGAAGCCAACGTCGGCGACGATCCCAAGGAAGTGGTGATCGGAATCTCGCCCGCCTTCGGCCTGAAGATCTTCCGCACCCTGGCCGGCCACCCACTGTCGTCGGTGCTGGATACGCTGATGTCCGGCATCCGCGCCAAGGGCTGTACGCCCCGTGTCGTCCGCCTGCGGCACACGGCAGACACCTCGTTCCTCGGCCTCAGCGCCGCACGCCTGGCGGGATCAGGCGTCGGCATTGGCATCCAGGCCAAGGGCACCAGCGTCATCCATCAGCGCGATCGCCTGCCGCATCACAACCTGGAGCTCTTTTCCAACGCGCCGATCACCAGGCTGGATCACTACCGCCGCCAGGGTGAGAATGCGGCGGCCTATGCGCTGGGCGAGACGCCCGAACCGGTTGTGGTGCCGACCAGGGGCGAGGCCATGGGCTCGCGCTTCCATGCCCAGGTCGCCCTGATCTATGCCATAGAGACCGAGATGACCGCGGATGGCGCCGCGCCGGAGAATATCGCGATCCGTCTCACAGAGGCGGCGCAGTGAGCAGGAAGCTGACGACCGCCGACTATCCGCTCGCGGAGAAGCGTCCGGACCTGGTGCGCACCCGCGGCGGCAAGAAGCTGGAGGACCTGACGCTCGACGCGCTCGAAGCGGGCAGCGTGGCGCTGGAGGATCTGCGCATCACACCCGAGGCGCTGCGCCAGCAGGCAGAAATCGCGGTTGCGGCTGGCCGGCCCACGCTCGCGCGCAACTTCGAGCGCGCGGCCGAGCTGGTTGACGTGCCGCAGGACATCATCCTCAGCATCTACGAGCTGCTGCGTCCCGGCCGCGCCAAGGGCAAGGCGGACCTGCTGGAGGCGGCCAGGCTGCTGCGCGAGACCTACAAGGCCGAGCAGATGGCGGCCTTCATCGAAGAAGCGGCACAGGTCTACGAGCGCCGCGGGCTCTTCTCCAAAAGGTTCTGATTCAATCCACGCATGCGCAAATTTCTCATCATCGTGCCGGACGCGACGGCACCCGCAGGCCTCGTCGGCGAGACCCTGATCGCCGAAGGCGCGCTCTACGACACGCTGATGCCGGTCGAGCGCCACGCCAGCCACGCGCCGTTCGACTATCCGGGAATCCCATCGGATGTCGGCGACCATGCCAGCCTCGTCGTCCTCGGCGGCCCGATGAGCGCTAACGATACCGATGAGCACCCCTTCCTTACCGAGACCATGGACCTGATCCGTACGTTCGCGGCGGAGGACCGGCCGGTGCTGGGCATCTGCCTCGGCGCGCAGATCATCGCCCGCACCTTCGGCGGCGAGGTCTATCGCATGGAGCGGCTGGAATCCGGCTTCTACACCATGCCGGTGACGCCGGAAGGCCGCCACGACCCGGTCTTCTCCGCCCTCGGCCCCGACGTCACCTCGTTCCAGAACCATTTCGAGGCGGTGCGCAACGTGCCCGATGCCGTGCCGCTGGCGACCGGCGGCGCCTGCCCGATCCAGGCCTTCCGCATCGGGCGCGCGACCTACGGCACCCAGTTCCACCCCGAGGTCACCCTCGACATCGTGCGCGACTGGATCCGCAAGTTCGGAACCACCTTCACCAAGGATGAGCCACGCCTGCTGACCGATCTCGACCGCCAGTTCGCCGAGAACTTCGCCCGCGCCCGCGCGCAATGCCAGGCGCTGGTGCGTGGCTGGATGGCATTGTCGGACAGCGCTTAAATGCCTGTGAAAGCCTGTCAAAATCCCGGCGGCAGATGTCAAGATCGCTTGCCCGTGTGGCTCTAGGCTACGAGCGGGTGGAACCATTGGTTCCGCTTGCTCGCAGGCGGCCACTGCGCTGAAATGCGTGCGCAAAAGATCAGGTGAGGCATAACCGGGCACAGAATGCCGGGCCGTCGTCCGACCTGTGACCCGACCGATCGGGAGAGGGACCATGTTCACATCGAAACTGTCGCGCCGGAACTTCATGCAGCAGTCGGCGCTGTGGGCCTCGGCATTCGCGGCGGGCGGCACGCTCGGCCTGCGCAGCGCCCTGGCCGATCGTTCCAAGGAACTGAACATCCTGTGCTGGGAAGGATATAATTCCGCCCAGGTGCTGGACCCGTTCCGCGAAAAGTCCGGCGCCACCGTCAAGGCGGAATCGCTCACCAACGATCCCACCATGATCAACCGCCTGCGCGCGGGCGAGATCAATGTCTGGGATCTGATCAACGTCAACAATCCCTGGGCACGCAAGATCATGTGGCCCGAGAAGCTGATCAAGCCGCTCGACCGCGCCAAGATGGAGCCCTACTTCGAGAAGATGCTCCCCGCCTTCAAGCCACCCTACAAGTGGGCGCTGGATGACAGCGGCAAGGAGCTGATCGGCATGGCCCAGCGGTTCGGGCCCTACAGCTTCGTCGTCAATACCGACAAGATCAGCCGCGCCAGCGCGGAGGACCAGGGCTGGGATCTGTGGAATGACGCGGCCAATGCCGGCAAGTACGGCATCCTTGAATCGGACGACTGGAACGTCTTCAACATCTGCTGCATCGCCGGCTTCGATCCTTTCCGCGAGCACACCGATGACGAGGTGGCGAAGTTCACCGATGCGGCCAAGCGCGTGTTCAAGGGCGCCAAGGTGGTCGGCGATATCGCAACCATGAACCAGTCGCTGGTATCGGGCGAGATCGACTTCCACATGACCGGCGGCACCTATTCCGTCTCGCCGGCCCGTGCCGACGGCGCCGCCAACTTGCGCGCGATTACACCCAAGAAGGGTCCTATGGCCGGCGGCAAGGGCGGCATCTCGTGGATCGAGATCACATCGGTGGTCAACAATCCCGACGTCTCCCCGCTGGCCGAGGAGTTCCTGGCCTATGTCCAGGGTGCGGAGATGGCGCACACCGTTGCCTTCGCCGAGGGCACATTCAACCCGGTCACCCAGATGGGCAATCCGGATTGCTTCAAGCTCTTCACCAAGGAAGAGCTGGACGCGATCCAGTGGGACAGCCTGGAAGAGGAGATGGCCGGCTCGGTCGAATACGACATCGTGCCGGACTACGACAAACTGCTGGAGATCATGACCTCGGCCAAGCGCGAGGCATAAGGCGGCTGATCGCGCGATCACACTGGTTGGACGGGGCTCTTTCGTGGCAAACAAGCCGAGATCAGCGAAAGAGCCCCGCTCTGATTCCGGAATTCCATTGAAGATGGCTCGGCATCGCATTGCATGACTACACGCTCACCCGTCATCGAGCTGCGGCAGATCACCAAGACCTTCGGCAATTTCACGGCGGTCCACAGCATCGATCTGTCGATCGGCGAAGGCGAGTTCTTCACCATCGTCGGTCCATCGGGCAGCGGCAAGACCACCGTGTTGCGCATGCTCGCGGGCCTGGAAAGCCCGACCAGCGGCGACATCCTGCTGCGCGGGCAACGCATCAACGACGTGCCGGCCAACCGGCGCCCGACCTGCATGGTGTTCCAGTCCCTGGCCTTGTTCCCGCACCGCACCGTCGGGCAGAACATCGAGTTCCCGCTCAAGATCCGCGACGTTCCGCCGGCGGAGCGCAGGCAGCGCGCGCTGCAGCTGATGGCGCAGTTACGCCTGCCGGAGGATTACTACGGCAAGAACGTCACAAAATGCTCGGGCGGCGAGCGCCAGCGCGTCGCGCTCGCCCGTGCCCTCGCCTACAACCCGGATACGCTGTTCTTCGACGAGCCGCTCAGCGCGATCGACTACAAGCTGCGCAAGACGCTCGAGAAGGAGCTGAAGGACATCCACCGCGAGACCGGCAAGACCTTCATCTACATCACCCATTCGCTCGAAGAGGCGATGGTGATGAGCGACCGGATCGGCGTCATGCGGTCGGGCCGCCTGGTGCAGGTCGGCACGCCGAACGAGATCTACACCTCGCCCAACAGCAAGTTCGTCTCCGAGTTCATCGGCGACGTGAACATCATTCCCGTGCGCCTCAACGGCGGCAGCAAGCTGCAGTCGGATGACCTCGGCGCGGAGTTCACCGCGCCCGGGATGCCCAGCGGCTTTTCCGCCGGCCACCTGGTGGTGCGGCCGGAATCGCTGCGCATCATCGACCGGCGCGAGGATGCGGAGAATGTGCTGACCGGCAAGCTCTACAACGAATACGCCCTCGGCTCGCGCATCCAGTACCAGGTGCGGGTCGGCGAGCAGGTCTTCATCGTCGAACGGCTGCGCCAGCAGGCGCTCAACAAGCAGCGCGACAGCGAGGTGATGATCGGCTGGAACGCACGCGACAGCATCCTGGTGGGCGACTGATGGCCGAGGTCAGCGCGCAGGATGCGATTGCCGCCCCGGCCCGTCCGGCGAAGGCGCCGGTCTGGCGCCTGCGGGCGGGACCGGCCAATGCGGTGCCGATCATCCTGTTCCTGCTGATCGGCTTCGCGGCGCCGCTAGCGGCCGTCATCGGCTACAGTGTCATGCCGCCGCGCACCTTCAGCCTCTGGCAAGCGCCGACCCTCGACAACTACGAGAGCGTCTTCAACAGCACCAGCTACATCTCGTTCCTGTGGTCGCTTGGCCTGGCCGCGGTGACCGTGTTGCTGCTGGCACTGATTTGCTATCCGGTGGCCTATGGCCTGACGCGCGTGTTCGGTCGCTGGGCGACGCTCCTGACGCTCTTGTTCACCATCCCGTTGTTCGTGTCGGAGAATGTGCGGCTCTATGGCTGGATCCTGTTCTTCATCAAGAACGGTGTCCTGCTTGGCACGCTCAAGTCCTGGTTCGGCGTGGAGCTGGAGAGCTGGCTGTTCACCGAGGGCATCATCGTGCTGGGCATGGTCTACGTCTACCTGCCCTTCATGCTGTTCCCGATGACCCTCGGCGTCAGCATGGTGCCGACCGAGACGCGCGACGCCGCGTTCGATCTCGGCGCCACGCGTTGGCAGGTGTTCAAGGAGGTGGATCTGCCGCTCAGCATGCCGGGCATCATCATCGGCTTCCTGCTGTCGTTCGTGCTGGCGGTCGGCGCAATCGCCGAGGCCAAGGTGCTGGGCGGCCAGCAGGTCATCCCCATCACCCACGACATCGAGATCGCCTTCACCTACGCGCAGAACTGGCCGCTCGGCTCTGCGCTCGCCGTCCTGCTCATGCTGGTGGTGGGTGCGCTGGTGCTGCTGGTGCTGCGCCGGTTCGATCTCGACATCATCCTGGGGCGGCGCTGATGAGCCCGGCGGAACGCTCCCAGCGTTGGCGCGCTGCCCTGCTGTGGGCCTGGGCGCTCAGCGTCGTCGTGTTCATGTATTTGCCGGCCGTGTGCCTGCTGCTCGCCTCCTCGACCTCCAGCCGCTATTTCATCTTCCCCATCACCAGGTGGGGCTTCGACTGGTGGCAGAAGACCTTCGACTCGATCCAGATCCATGAGCTGTTCAAGACCTCGATCTCCATTGCGCTGCTGGTGACGGTGATCGCCGTCACCATCGCTTTCTTCGGCGCGCTGGCCTTCGCGCGCTACGACTGGAAGGGACGGTCGCTGTATCAGAAGATCGTGCTGCTGCCGATCTTCTTCCCGCAATCGGTCCTCGGCCTGGCGCTGCTGCTGTGGTTCAACGCGCTCGGCCTGCCGCTGTCCTGGAAGACCGCGGTGTTCGCGCATCTGGTCTGGATCGTGCCGGTGGTGACGCTGGTGATCTCGATCCAGGTCTACAGCTTCGATCCCGCGCTGGAAGAGGCCGCCTTCGATCTCGGCGCCACGCGCTGGCAGGTGATGAAGGAGGTGACCCTGCCGGTGCTGTTCCCCGGCATCTTCTCCGGCTGCCTGTTCGCGTTCCTGCTGTCCTGGGGCAACTTCCCGCTGTCGCTGTTCACCACCGGCGCGGACACCACGGTCCCCGAATATCTCTATGCCAAGATGGTCGCGGGCTACACGCCGGGTGTGCCGGTGCTGGGCACCGTCTCCACCATCACCGCCGCCATCCTGCTGCTCGGCGGCTATGGGCTGATCGTGCTGAGGCGCCGGGCGCGGCTGAAATGAGAATTGAATGGAGGAACGCCAATGTCTGCATCCCTGAAAGGCAAATCCGTCATCGTCACCGGCGGCAGCAAGGGCATCGGCAAGGGCATTGCCAGCGTGTTCGCCGGCCATGGCGCCAAGGTGCTGATCGTCGCGCGCAACCTCAAGGAAGCGGAAGCCACGGCGCAGGACCTGACGAAAGCCGGCGGCACCGCCAGCGCCTGCACCGGCGACGTCACCAGGCTCGCCGACATGCAGGCGGCCGCCAAGACTGCCGTCGACCGCCACGGCGGCCTCGACGTGCTGTGCGCCAATGCCGGCATCTTCCCGCAGGCCAAGATAGAGGACCTCGATCCCGAGACCTGGGACGAGGTGGTGGACACCAACCTCAAAGGCACCTTCATCTCGGTCAAGGCATGCCTGCCGCATCTCAAGAACAGCAAGCAGGGTCGCGTCGTCATCACATCGTCGATCACCGGCCCTGTGACCGGCTATCCCGGCTGGACCCACTACGGCGCGACCAAGGCGGGGCAGCTCGGCTTCATGCGCACCGCCTGCATCGAGCTGGCGAAATACGGCATCACGGTGAATGCGGTCCTGCCGGGCAATGTCGTCACCGAGGGCCTAGCCGCGCTGGGCGAGGACTATCATCGCACCATGGCCGCCTCGGTCCCGCTCAAGCGCCTGGGCACGGTCGAGGAAATCGGCAATGCCGCCGCCTTCTTCGCGTCCAAGGAAGCGGCCTACATCACCGGACAGACCCTGATCGTGGACGGCGGCCAGATCGTGCCGGAGTCGCTCGAGGCGCTGGCGTCCGCGTAGGCCATATGCACGTCGGTCATGCCTGACCGGTTTGCAATTCGGCCGGATTGCGGCGACACTGGCCGCAGGCCTTTGTGGAGCTGCACATGTCCGTGACCCAACTCAAGACCAGCCGCGAGTCCGAAGAACGGCAGCTGCGCGTCGATCTCGCCGCCGCCTTCCGGCTGGCGGTGGAAATGAACTGGCACGAAGGGATCGGCAACCATTTCAGCGCCGCGGTCTCGCCCGACGGCAAGACGTTCCTGATGAATCGGAAGTGGCGGCACTTCTCCAGCATCCGGGCCAGCGACCTCCAGCTGCTCGACGCCGACGACGACAGCATCATGAGGACGCCCGAAGCACCCGACGTCTCGGCCTGGGCGATCCACGGCGGCATCCACGCCAGCGTCGCCCATGCCCGCGTGCTGCTGCATCTTCATCCGCCCTATGCCACCGCCGTTGCGACGCTGGCCGATCCGGACATCAAGCCGATCGAGCAGAACACCGCGCGCTTCTACAATCGCCTCGCCATCGACCTCGCCTACACCGGCATCGCCGAGGACAAGGCGGAGGGCAAGCGCCTCGCCCGCGTTCTCGGCAACAAGCGCACCATGATGATGGGAAACCACGGCGTGCTGTGCGCGGCGCCAACCGTCGCGGAGGCGTTCGAGGACATGTATTTCCTGGAGCGCGCCTGCCAGACCTTGGTGCTGGCTTACTCCACCGGCCAGAAACTCAACATCATGCCGCACGACCTGGCGGAGCGAACCGCGCGCGGCTGGGAAGACTACAGCGACAGCGCCTTCGCCCACTTCGAACAGCTGAAGCAGAAGCTCGATAAGACGGATGCGAGCTACAAGGAGTAGTGCGCTACTCCGCCACACATTCCGACCGTCATCCCGGTCAAGCGAAGCGCGAGCCGGGATCCACTGCGCAGCTTGGCGCCAAGCCCATCCATGGACCCCGGATCACGCCACTTCGCGGCTGTCCGGGGTGACGTTCGAGGAATGCAGCGAGCGGAGAGTCAATGCTCCGTCTTCACGCGCCGATAGTGCCGCGGCGAGGTCCCGGTCCAGCGCGAGAAGGCGCGGCTGAATGCGCTCAGCTCCGAATAGCCCAGCAGCAGCGCGATCTCGGTCAGCGGCAGCTGCCGCTGCTGCAGATACATCTCCGCCAGGTTGCGCCGCGTCGTCTCGACCGCGTCCTTGTA
>DATFDU010000110.1:0-8377 GCA_035251915.1 Dongiaceae bacterium
TACTACCCGGCGCCGGTCCATCGCCGGCCGGAGGTCAACATCGTGTTTCCGCTCGACTTCGACTGACATCCCCCCGACGTCAGATTCGAAGGCTGCGAGAGGGGCGAGACCGCAGGGTCTCGCCCCTTTGCGCATCTGTGATATCCGCCGCGCGCTGGATTTTAACCATTACGTCCGATCGCATTTGAGCGATATTTGAGCCATCAGCGATGGCAACAATCGCGAAAGGACAGCAGCCATGAAACTCGAAGCTCTTCGGTCGCTTGCCGCTGCGTTCGTGGCGCTCGGCCTTGTGCTGGCGTTCAACGCCGCGCCAGCCAGCGCGCAGTACGTAGAACAGACCCCGCAGGCGACCGAGCAGACCCCCTGGTACATGCCGCAGCCGTGGGTGTATCCGCCGCAGACCGGCCCCAAGATCCGCAAGCTGCCCGGCTATTACGGCCACACCTACCGCAACCGCTCCTATGGCGGCTTCAGCAACTACTGCTACGGCGATTGCGGCTACCGCGCACCGGGCACCATCAGCACCGGCGGCGGCGTGATCCTCAAGCGGCCGGCGGTGGTGGCCTACGATACGGACGAGTACATGATCGTCCCGCGCACGCTCTACGTACCGCCGCAGCCGGCCGTTCAGCGCAAGGCCGCCGCCACGCCGACCGTGGTGCAACCCTGGTCCGGCCGGCAGACCGGCTACAAGCCGAAGCCGACGGTCAGGATGCAGAACGGCGTGCGCGTCATCCAGCTGACGCCGCTGACGGCCAATAGTTACTGAGCGCCCTTCCCTCTGCCGGGCCTCACTGCAATGTGTTCCGGCGCGCGCAGGCAACTGCATCGCGCCGGTCTTGTTTGTTGTATGATCGACATCTCTGCGCCGTCGACCGGGATTGATAGAAGGACGGCAACCATGTTTGCACAGCTTCCGCACTGGATTGTCCCGCGCCTGCTTGCCGCGCTGGCGGTGGCGCTGATGCTTGGTGCGGGCTTCGCCGCTGCCACGCCGGCCAGCGCCGACGCAACGCAGTGGAATCGCAATCCGTCAAACTGGTCGCATTCCAACGGCTGGAACCGGCAGTGGCGCAACCAGTGGCACCATGGCAATCAGTGGCATCATCGCAACCAGTTCCATAACCGCTCGCAGGTCATCATCGGCGGCGGGTCGGGCATCATCATCGCAGGCCCCGGATTCATAGTTGGCAACCCGGGCGTTATCGTGCGGCGGCCGGGGTTCATCGTCGGTCAGCCGGGCATCGTGGTGCGGCGGCCGAACTTCATCTTCGAGCGCCCGCATTTCGCCTGGAAGCAGAAGCAGTTCTTCAAGCGCCACCCGTCGCTGCACGTAGGCAAGCCGTGGTGGCACAACAACTGGAAGCACGGCCACTGGAAGCACAACAAGCACTGGCGGCACAACAACTGGCGCCACAACGGGATGCGGTTCAACAGTCCGAGCATGCGCTTCACCACGCCCGGCATGCGATTTACGACGCCGTGACCTGACCAGGGCTGCCGGAACTATTCCCAGCCTGCACCTGTTCCCAAGGCCGACAGCTTTGGGAGCCTGCGATGCCGAGCCTCACCGTTCCGCTGGAGACGCTGGTCTACATCATCGAAAAGGCGCGCGAATTCGACGCCGCGGTGCCGCCGGTCCTGATCGAGGACGGCAGCAACCCGACCGATGACGAGGCCGGCGATATCTCGATCCTGGAGGACCGGCCCGACAACCCGACCGCACAGGAACTGAAGGAAGCGCTCGAGACGTTGAACGATGACCAGCGCGACGAGGTGGTCGCGCTGACCTGGGTCGGCCGCGGCGACTTCACCAATGAGGACTGGGACGAAGCGCTCGATGCCGCGCACGAGCGCCACAACGGCGAGGAAGCCCGCTACCTGATGGGCACGCCCCTGCTCGCCGACTACCTGGAAGAGGGCGCCGCGCAACTCGGCTACGCGCGCGAAGACCTGGAAGGAGGGCTGCCCTAGCTCTTCAGCCGGTATCCGGTGCGCAGCCAGAAATGGACCCACGCGAACAACCCGGCATTGACCGCGACTGCCACGCCGACCGACAGGCGGAGGTCGGCCGCGGCTTCACCGATCGCGCCGTAGCGGAAGCCGTCGATCAGATAGAAGATCGGGTTGAACGCGATCAACGACTGCGCGGTCTCCGGCATCGAGGCGACCGGCGCGAACACGCCGCTGAGAAATGCCAGCGGCAGCAAAACGAAGGTGTGCAGGGCAGTATACTGGTCCCACTTCGCCGCCCAGATGCCGAGCAGGGTGCCGATGAGGCCATGCATCATCCCGGTCGCGACGGCAAAGAACAGCAGCGCACCGGGATGCGCCACCGCCGCCGGCACGAACAGCAGGGTCATCAGCGCCACCGCGATGCCGACCGCCATGCCGCCGATGGTCGAGCTCAAGGCGAAACAGGCGGCCTTTTCGGTCGGGGTCAGCGGCGCCATCACCCAGTCGGTGTGGGTGCGCTCGTGCTTGTCAAAGATGAGGTTGGCGCCGGAGACCTCGAACGCCCGCTCGGCAATCGCGAAACAGACCAGGCCGGGCGCGATGAAGGTGACGATGGCCTCCGGATCCAGCGTCGTCAGCGAGGACGAGGCGATCACGAACAGCAGCAGATAAAGCGCGTTGGAGATGACCGGCCCGAGAATGGTGTAGTGCAGGTCGGAGAAACCGTTCTTGAACTGCCGGCGCAGCAGGCTCCAGCAGCCGATCCAGTTGACCGCGCCGAAGCGCCGCGCCTGCAGGGCGAATGTTCTGCTCATGCCTTCAGGTGATAGCCGGTGGCGAACAGGCGATAGGTCAGCCACAGCAGGAAGGCGTTGGCGCCCAGCAGCACCAGGATCCCGGCGGTCAGCGACCCGTCGGCATGGCCGATGAAGCCGTAGCGGAAGCCGTCGATCATGTAGAACAGCGGATTGGCATGGGCGACGCCCTGCCAGAACTCCGGCAGCCGCGCCGCCGAATAGAACGTGCCGGAGAGGAACGCCGCCGGCGTCACGATGAAGTTGGTGATGGCGGCCATGTGGTCGAACTTCTCCGCCCACACGCCGGCGAGGACCCCGACCAGCGACATCAGCAGGCTCGCCATCACGCCATGGAACAGGATGAAGCCGGGATGCGCGAGGCTGACCGGCACGAACGGCACCATCGCGACCCAGGTCGCGACCCCGACCACCAGGCCGCGGGTCAGCCCGCCGCCCGCCAGGCCGATGGTGCGCTCCAGCGGCGTCAAAGGCGGCATCAGCAGGTCGACGATGTTGCCCTGGATCTTGGAAATGAGAATCGAGGACGAGGTGTTGGCGAAGGCGTTCTGGGTGATCGCCATCATGATGAGGCCGGGCGCGAGGAACGCCACATAGGGTTCGCCCGCGACCTTGTCGACCGCATGGCCGAGCGCCAGCACGAACACCGCCAGGAACAACAGGGTCGTCACCATCGGCGCCAGGATGGTCTGGGTCGCCACCGTCATGAAGCGGCGCACCTCTTTCATGTACAGCGTCTGCAGCCCGACCCAGTTGACGGTGCTGTAATGACGCGGGGCGAGAGCTTGCGGGAGCGAGCGCGGCAAGGACATGGCGCGTGACCATAGTCATGAGGAGAGACTGGTGCAAGCCGCCCACCTTGGCAGCCTGCGCACTTTCTGGCACCATATGGGCATGGGCCATCTGCGACCCCCGCGCCGTCTTGCGCCTGCCGATCTCAAGGGCGCCGCGCTCGACTATCTCGACCGCTTCGCCGCTCCGCGCGCGCGCCTGCGCCAGGTGATGCTGCGCAAGATCCGCAATTCCGTGCGCGTCCATGGCGATGATCCCGCGCCGCTGATCGCCGCGCTGGATGAGACCATCCAATGGCTCGAGACCAGCGGCTTCCTGAGCGACCGCGCCTATGCCGAGGCGCGGGCGCGCAGCCTCTCGGCACGCGGCACCTCGCGCGCGCACATCCTCGCCAAGCTGTCCGCCAAGGGCGTCGAGTCCGAGACCGCGCGTGCCGCGGTCGATCGCCTGTCGACGGAATATGAGGAGCCGGAACTCGAGGCTGCGCGCCGCTATGCCCGGCGCCGACGCCTTGGCCCCTATCGCAGCGCCGACGACATGCGCGCCGAATGCCGCGACAAGGACCTCGCCGCCATGGCTCGCGCCGGCTTCGCCGGCCGCGTGGCCCGCCAGATCATCGACGCCGAGCGCGAGGCCTAGCTTTTCCGGCCAAACGCAACGTACAGGCAGTGCGTCACCTGCAGGGGTTCCTGCGGAAACTCGTGCCCCAGCATGCCGGCGAGCTCTTCATCGAACGCCTTCACCTGCTCCGGCGCGAGGCTGCCGGAGACGCCGGCGGAGGCGCGCATGCGGCCGCGCCAGCCTTCGTGACTGTAGGGAATGTTGAAGTCGACCGAGAAGCTCTCGATCGACTGGAAGCCGGCCGCGCGCAGATCGCGGACCGCCCCGGGCATCATGCCGTCGAGCCCGCCGAACGGCCATTTGGGATTGTGCCGCTGCACGATCGCCTCGGTGCGCGCGACCACGTTGTCAGCCAGCGGGTACCAATTCTGCGAGCAGATGACCAGCCAGCCACCCGGTTTAAGCAGCCGCAGGACTTCCGCGCTCGCCTTCGGCCGGTCAAACCAGTGCCAGCAGCAGGCGGCCGTCACCAGATCGTACTGCGCCGGGAGCAGGCCGGTGTCTTCCGCCTTGCCGACGACATAGTCGACGACCAGGCCCTGTGCGGCATCGAGTGCCTTGGCCGCGTCCATCATCGCCGGCGCGATGTCGAGGCCCGTGACCGTGAGCCCGCGCTGCGCGAGGCCGCGCGCCAGGTAGCCAGTGCCGGTGGCGAGATCGAGCGCCCGCATCCCCGGCCGGACCAGGCCGCGCCGCATCAGCCGCTCGAACAGCCAGTCGGGATAGCCGGCGCGGTGGCGCGCATAGTCTTCGGCGGTCTTGTCAAAGTCGGCGGTGAATCTGCCCTGCTCCATGCGTCCTTGTAGCCGCTGGACAATCAAGCGCCAAGCCGCCACCTTGGCGCCATGACGCGCGGGGGCATCACGGGCGACGACGAGGCCGAACTGATCGTGGTCGGCGGCGGGCTGGTTGGCTTGACGCTGGCGATCGCCTGCGCCGACGGCGGAATCCGCACCATCGTGGTGGAGGCCGAATCCGCCGAAGCGCTTGTCAGCACGGCTTATGACGGACGCTCGGCAGCCATTGCATACGGTTCGCAGCAGGTGCTTCAGGCGATCGGCGCGTGGGATGGCATCGCGCCCCATGCGCAACCTATCCTCGACATCCGCGTCACCGACGGCGGCTGGCACATCAAGGGCGAGGGCCACGGGTACGTCCATTACAGCCACCTTGACTTGCAGAGAACAGAGAACAAAGGACAGAGAACAGATGCGCCATGGCCCCCGGCGATGTCGGCCGAGGGAGAGGAGATTCGAGTCGCTTGCGATCCTGATCCAAGCCTCTCAAGGAACGATGAAAATCTGTCCTCTGATCTCCGTTCTCTGTCCTCTGCTCCCCCCTTCGGCTACATCGTCGAGAATCGCGTGACGCGGATCGCGCTGTTGGCGCGTGCGCAGTGCTGCGAGAACCTGACACATCTAGCGCCGCACGTCGTCACCGCCCTCGACCTTGCGAGCGACGCCGCGCGCGTGACCCTGCAAGACGGCAGCGTGCTGACGGCGCAGCTGGTGGTCGCCGCCGACGGCAAGCAATCCGCGCTGCGCCGCATGGCGGGGATCGCGGCGCGCGAGTTCGGCTACAACCAGACCGCCATCGTCTGCACCGTGATGCACGGGAAGCCGCATCACGGCGTGGCGCATGAGCATTTCCTGCCGGCGGGCCCGTTCGCCATGCTGCCGATGACCGATGAAACCATGGCCGACGGCACGGCGCGGCATCGTTCCTCCATCGTGTGGTCGGAAGATCCGCGCCTGGTGCCGATGCTGCTGAAGCTGGACGACGATGCGTTCGGCAAGGAGATCGAGCGGCGCTTCGGTTCGAGCCTGGGCCAGGTGCGGCCGCTCGGCCTACGCTTCTCCTACCCGCTGACCATGGTGCTCGCCGACACCTATGTGCGCCCGCGCTTCGCGCTGACCGGCGATGCCGCGCACGGCATCCACCCGATCGCGGGGCAGGGCTTCAATCTCGGGGTGCGCGACGTGGCGGCGCTGGCCGAAGTGTTGGTCGATGCTTCGCGCGCCGGGCTCGACCTCGGCGCCATGGAGGTGCTCGACCGCTATGCGCGCTGGCGGCGGTTCGACAATCTCATGCTGTCCACCTTCATGGATGGTCTGACGCGCCTGTTCTCCAACGACTTCGCGCCACTGCGCATCGCGCGCGACCTCGGCTTCGCGGTCTTCAACCGCACCATGCCGCTGAAGCGCCTCGCCATGCGCCACGCCATGGGCATCGTCGGCAAGCTCCCGCGCTTGGTGCAGGGGCGGCCGCTCTGACGCTTCACGTCGCCGTCCTGGGTGGCTATGGCGCGTTCGGCAGCAGGATCTGCCGCCTGCTGGCACGGATGGAAAATGTTGCGATCCTGATCGTGGGACGCGATGCCCGGCAAGCGGCCGCGCTGGCGCGTGTGTTGAAGGCCGAGCATGCCGCATTCGACATCGCGAAGCCCGCTGACCTCGCCGCCCTGATGGCGCGACGGCCGGATGTGGTCGTCAACACCGTCGGGCCGTTTCAGACCGCCGATTACCGGGTCGCAGAAGCCTGTATCGAAGCGGGCATCCATTACATCGACCTCTCCGACTCGCACCAGTTCGTCGCCGGCATCGCGCGGCTCGATGGCGCAGCGCGCGCCAGGGGCGTCGCGGTCATCACCGGCGCCAGCACCGTGCCGGCCCTGTCGGGCGCGGTGGTGGCGGAGGCGGGCCTTGCGCCAACGTCGGTGCGCATCGGCATCAGCCCGGGCAATCGTGCGCCCCGGGGATCGAGCCTGGTGCAGGCGGTGATCGGCCAGGCCGGAAGGCCGTTGCCGGTGCTGCGCGCGGGCCGCTGGACCACCGTGCCGGGCTGGGGCCAGATGCACCGGCGCCGCATCCGCATCGACCGCGACCGCAGCCTCGGCAAACGCTGGCTGTCGGCCTGCGACGCCCCCGATCTGGTGCTGCTGCCGCAGCGTTACCCGACGCTGAAGACCGTCGAGTTCTATGCCGGCCTCGAGCTTTCGTTGCTGCATGTCGGGCTGTGGCTGCTGTCCTGGCCGGTGCGGCAGGGCTGGCTCAAGAGCCTGCTGCCGCTGCATCGGCCGCTGCATTGGATCGCCGACCGGCTCTATGGCCTTGGCAGCGACCGCGGCGGCATGATGGTGGACGTCGACGGCGTCAACGCGGACGGCCGGCCGATGTCCTATCGCTGGCGCCTGGTGGCGGAAAAGGCACAAGGCCCGTTCGTGCCGGCGGCGCCGGCAACCGCGCTGGTGGCGCGGCTGGCGCGCGGCGAGACATTGCCGGCCGGCGCCTATCCGTGCCTCGACATTCTCGCGCTGGACGAGATCCTGGCCCAGGTGGCGCATCTGCCGGTCTACACCCTCGGCCGCGCCAAGGATCGCAGCGATCTGTTCGCGCTCGCCATGCACCGGGATTTCAGCCGCCTGCCGGAGCCGATTCGCATCATCCACAGCCGCCGGCAATGCGCCTCCGCCAGCGGACGCTGCGATGTCGACCGCAGCGCCAATCCGCTGGCCCTGCTGATCCGCGCCTTGTTCCGCATGCCGCGCGCCGGACGCGAGCTGCCGGTGACCGTGCGCTTTGCTCAGCGTGGCGGCACCGAGCATTGGGAGCGCGATTTCGCCGGCCGCATCATGCGCTCGCGCCTCAGCCGTGCGCGCATCCCGGGCGAGATCACCGAGCGATTCGGCGCCTTCGTCTTCACCATCCGCCTGCGCTGGGACGGCACGCAGCTGCACTACCAGATCGTCAAGGGCAAGCTGCTCGGCATCCGCCTGCCGCGCGCGCTGCTGCCGCGGGTGGCGGCGTTCGAGCAGGTGGTGGAGGGGCGCTTCCGGTTCGATGTCAGCCTGCGCGCGCCGCTGGTCGGGCTGCTGGCGCATTACCGCGGCTGGCTGATACCGGATGAGGTGGAAGCAGAAGCCGCTCTGGTGCCGGATCTGCAGACACAGATGGTGGCTAGTGGCGCGGCCGGGGATCGCGGCTGAGGCCCTTCTCGGCCAACGCTCTCAGATAGTCCGCCCAGATCTTCTCCTGGTCGCGCCCGAGCTCGTAGAGATAGCGCCACGAATAGATGCCGGTGTCGTGCAGATCGTCGAACTTGATGCGGATGGCGTAGTTGCCGACCGGCTCCAGCGCCAGGATGCCGACATGGCGCCGGCCGGCGACGATGGTCTTCTGTCCCGGCCCGTG
>DATFDU010000111.1:0-12080 GCA_035251915.1 Dongiaceae bacterium
CAGAACCGCCCAGGATGATGGTCTCGGGATCGAACAGGTTCTCGATGGTCACGATGACGGAGCGCAGCAGCGGCGCGGCTTCGGCGATCCAGCGGTCCATGCCGATGGCGGCGGACCGCCGCTCCATCGCCTCCAGCGACAGGTAGCGCTCGAGACAGCCGCGATTGCCGCACGGGCACGGCTCGCCGCCCGGCACCAGCGGCACATGCCCGATCTCGCCGGCGTTGCCGAAGGCGCCGCGCACCGGCGCACCTTCGCGCACCAGACAGCCGCCGAGGCCGACGCCGAAATAGAGATAGTAGAACTCGCGCAGGTCGCGACCGGCGCCATAGAGCCGCTCGCCCAGCGCCGCGGCGGCGAGGTCCGCCTCGATGAAGGCCGGCAGCCCGGTGAGCTTGGCGAGGCGCTGGCTGATCGGCACCCCTTTCCAGCCTTCGAGCGTGGTCGGCCCGACGAAGCTCATCGACTCCACGTCGAAGGGACCCGGCAGTGCGAGCCCGATCCCCAGGATCCGCCCGCGCGGACGCAGCTTCCTGAGGCGGCCGACCAGCTTCTCGATCTCGCGGAAAGCGCGGTCCGGCGTCGGATGCGGCAGCGGCTGCTCGCGCTCGCCGATCACGTCGCCGGCGAGATCGATCAACGCCGCCGTGAGCCCGACGGGCGTGACGTTGACGCCGATGGCATAGCCGCCGTCGGGATTGAGGTTGAGAAAGGTGGGCGGCAGGCCGCGGCCCTTGGGGGTCTCGCGCACGCCGCGCACGAAGCCTTGCAGCTCCAGCTCGCGGATGATGGTGGAGACCGTCTGCACCGTGAGGCCCACGCGCTTGGCGATCTCGCCGCGCGCCACCGGCGCCAGCAGCCGGATGGTCTCCAGCACGAGCCGGCGGTTGTACGGCCGGCCGTATTCCTGGTTCGTGCCCTTGAGCGCCATGAGCCAAGCGTCCCCACCCTTGCACCGGTGAAGCTAATACCGCTGTCCGGAATATGTCAAATGGAGTTCAAAAATGGCGGGCAACGGCTTTGGCATCAGCTTGTTCGCGAGACGAACCAGCTATGCGGGATCCCTGCCATGACCATGCAAGACCCCACCCTCGCCCACGCCGAACTCGCCATCGAAGAAGCCGAACTGATCGATGGCGGACCCGCCGTCTCCTGGGGCGCCATCTTCGCCGGCGCCTTGTCGGCCGCGGCGCTGTCCTTCGTGCTGCTCGCGGTCGGCGCCGCCTTTGGGCTTTCAGTCACCTCGCCCTGGGACTTCACCGGCCGGGACGCCGGCGAAACGGCAGCCGCGGTGGGCATCGGCACCGCGATCTTCCTGATCGTCGTTCATGCCATCACGTCCGGTGTCGGCGGCTACCTTGCCGGACGCCTGCGTTCGAAGCTGATCGGGCTGCGCGGGGATGAAACCTATTTCCGCGACACCGCCCACGGGCTGGTCGTGTGGGCGGTGAGCGCGCTGACCACGATCCTGATGATTGCCTGCCTCGCTTTCGCGACCGCCCGCGGCGGTGTCGCGCTGGGCGCGGCCAGCCTCAACGCCGCCGGCCAGGCGGCCGGCGCGGCAGCCCCGGCCTTGATCGATGAGACCGGCCAGGACAACATCGGCTACTTCATCGATACCCTGTTCCGCCCGACGGGCGGCGCGCCGGCCACGACAGAAGGCCAGGCACAGACGGGCGGCGCAGCGACCCCGCCGATGGCCTTGCCCGAACCGCGGTCGGACGCCGATGTGCGGATGGAGCGCGAAGAGATCGGCCGCATCGTGCGGGTCGCGCTCGACGGCGAGATCTCGGCCGAGGACCGCACCTATGTCGCGCAGATCGTGGCGCGGGAAAGCGGCGTGCCGCAGGCCGAGGCCGAGCAGCGCGTCGACCAGATGATCGAGCGCGCCAAGGCGGCGCAGGCCGAAGCCGTAGAGACCGCGAAGCAGGCGGCCGACGCGGCGCGCCAGGCGGGCACGTACACTGCGCTGTGGGCCGCGGTCGCGATGCTGGCCGGCGCATTCACCGCTTCGCTGGCGGCGACCTGGGGCGGTCGAGCGCGCGATCTCTAGCGTTTCAGCACTGTGATCCTGCGCGCGCCGATCGAGCAGAACGCCGCCCACCTCTGCATCGACATGCAGCGGCTGCTGAGTCCGGACGGCCCCTGGCCGACGCCGTGGATGGAAGCCGCCCTGGAGCGCGCGGTCCGTCTGATCGAGCCGCGGCCGGCGCGGACCGTCTTCACCCGATTTGTGCCGCCGCGCACGCCCGAGGATATGCCGGGTGCGTGGCGGCGCTATTTCGAGAAGTGGCGCGGCGTCACCCGCGAATTCATCGACCCCACGCTGCTGGAGCTGGTGCCGCCGCTCGCCGCCTTCGCGCCGCCCGCCAGCGTGGTCGACAAGGGGCGCTATTCCGCCTTTGTCGCCAGCCCGCTGCAGCCGGTCCTCAAGGAACTCGGCGCCGCCACGCTGGTGGTGAGCGGCGCCGAGACCGACATCTGCGTGCTGTCGACGGTCCTGAACGCCGTCGATCTCGGCTACCGGGTCATCGTCGCCGCCGACGCCATCTGCAGCTCGGTCGACAGCACGCATGACGCCCTGATGACGCTGTACAGGCAGCGCTTCGCCGAGCAGATCGAGCTGGCCGATACCGAGACCATCCTCGGAAGCTGGCTCACGGCCTAGCCGGTCATTTGACAGGCCCGCACCTGCCGGAAACACTGGCTCTTCATTCTCCGGGGGGACTGAGCGAGGATGCTGGGCTTGCAGCATATCCGGCACCATGGCCGCTTCTACTGTGCGGCCCTGATCGGGCTCGCGCTGTGGTTGGCGGCACGGGTGCTGCATTGGCCGCTGCCGCCCCTGGTGGGGGGCGATGCGTTCTTCCTGATCTACCTGGCGCTGATGGCCCGTTTCGCGCTTGGGATCACGCCCGAAGGGCTGCGCCGGCGCGCCAGTGTCGAAGATGAGGGCATCCCGCTCATCATCCTGCTGGCGCTGGCGGCGGTCGTGCTGTCGCTGGCGGCGATCTTCGCCCTGTTGAACCGGAACGACGCGCCCGAACCGGTGGAACTGTCGCTGGCGGTGGCCAGCGTACCGCTGGGCTGGCTGATGCTTCATACCATCGCGGCATTCCACTACGCACATCTCTACTATGCGACCGAGGGCGAGGATGTGCGCGACGCCGGCGGCCTCGATTTCCCCGGCACCAAGGAACCCGGCGCGTGGGACTTCCTCTATTTCTCCTTCGTCATCGGCATGACCGCGCAGGTGGCGGACGTGACGGTGCACTCGGCCGGCATGCGCCGGCTGGTACTCGGCCATTCCATCGTGTCGTTCTTCTACAACACCGTGCTGCTGGCGTTGGCGGTCAATGTCGCGGTGACGCTGGCGTCCTGATCGCTCAAGCCGCGAGCTTCTTCTTCGCGTCGCGGAAGAACAGCTCGACGCAGCCTTTTTCCGCCGGCAGCTTGCGGATGCCGAGGCTGGGATCATGCGCGCGCCACCGGTCGATCATGTCGAGCTCGCCCAGCCGATCCGCATCGTCGATGAAGACATGGGCGGCGGATGAGAGCTTCGGCAGCAGCTCCGGCCCGGCCGGATAGCGGGCATGGAGATGATCGACCGCCGCCGGACCATCGACCAGCAGCAGATCGATCCCGTCCGGTATCATGTCCGGCTTGAGATCGTACCATTGGAACGTGCCGGCGACGCCCTCGTAGCGCTTCGGCACCAACGGCACGTGGATCAGCGTCACGTAGCGCTCGAGGTCATGGCGGCGCAACTGGCTGCGCACCGCTTCGATCGAGGGCTGGTAGTTCTCCAGGGAATAGATGTGGCCATCGATGGCAAAGGCGCGCATGGCCTGCGCCATTGCCACGGTGGAGGAGCCGCAGCTGCATTCGACGATCCGCTTCGGCGCACGGTCCTGGACGTGCCGCACGACGTGCAGCAGGAAGTCGGGCGACACCGCCCAGTGGCGCAGGTTCGGCAGGTCCGCCTTGCCGTCGAGCAGGCGGTACAGCTTGATCAGAGCCTCGAACTGCGGCCAGAGCGAGCGCGGCCATTCCGTGCGCTGGTTCTCGCGCAACCTGATCAGGCGCTGCCTGATCCGCCACAGCATGCCGAGAACGACGACGAGGAGAACAAGATTGAGGGCAACGACGAGGGCGAGCAGGACCGTCATGGTCAATCAGCCTTTGCTGTGAAGCCAATTGGCGCGCCGAACCGGCCCTCAGGTCCGAAGCGCGGCGATCCTATCATCCGGGATTGAGCTTGTCCCCTCTGCCGGGGAGAGGCTCTGTTACTTTGCGGTGACACGGCTGGCCGCCGCAGCGATCATTCAGTGGTGCGTAGTATAGCCCCGCAGATGATTGTAGGCGGCGACCTGCTCCGCGGTCAGGACATCGGTCATGGCAAGATGGTAGCGCAGGTGCGCGGCACGCAGTCTTGCTTCGATCGCGCCGGCTTGCGCCGTCGCCGCAGCGACCGTGTCCGGCGTCGCCTGCTTCTCCGCGAACAGCCGATCGAGCGTGCGCTCGGCTTCGATCACGTGCGCACCAAGCGCGCTGGTTTCCGCGCGCATTGCCTCGAACAGGTCGCTCGTCCGGCGCTGCTGCTCCGCGGTCAGCTGCAGCGCGTGCGCCAGGTCGAGGACGTGGCGCGGACCGGGATAGCCGTTCAGCTCCGCCGCAAGGGCCAGGCCCATGCCGCGGCCGGCGTTCAGATCCGCGATCTGCTCCGGCGAGAGCGCCTTGATGTCGCGCGTCTCCTGTCCGGCATAGGGCGAGTGCTGCCCGTGATGCGCGGTGTCGGCCGCGACCGGCGCGGCGATCAAAGCCAATGCGAGCAGTGCGAAGCGTTTCATGGCGGGCCTCAATAAAGCTGGGTCTTGTAGTCCTGTTCGATCGCAACGTCGCAGGCGACCACATCATCGTCGCGCGGCGGTGCATCGGCTGCTGCGGTCTGCTCCATGATCATGCGCGCCAGGGTCGGCATCACTGTCCGATCGACCTGCGCCTCGGCCTGCCACAGGCGCGAGCGGCGGAACGCCTTGGCGCAGTGAAAGAAGGCTTCCTCCACCGCGACGCGGATCGCGACCTTCGGCTGCTTGCGGTCGACCATGGCGCGCGCCAGGATCGCGGGGTCGGCGGTGATGGTCGCCTTGCCGTTGATCCTGAGCGTGTCCTCGAAGCCGGGGATCATGAAGATCAGGCCGACATTCGGATTGACGAGGATGTTCTCCATGGTGTCCAGCCGGTTGTTGCCGGGCCGGTCGGGAATCGCGATCGAACGATCGTCGAGCACCTGGACGAAGCCGGGCTGGTCGCCGCGCGGCGAAACGTCGGCGCGCCCGCCCTCACCCGTGGTCGCGATGCACAGGAAGGGCGACAGCGCGATGTAGTCGCGCGCGTAGCGATCGAGCTTCGGCAGCGACTTCTTCGCCGCCAGGCCCTCCGCCTGCACATAGAGGCGGCGCAAGTCCGCCGCGCTCGCGATCCGATGTTCGTCCGCCATGCTTCGATCCCCTGATGCAAACGGTTCGCAACACTAGACCACGACGATGCGGAGCCGCAAGTCGGGGCGTCAGGGTGCAGCCCACCGCATTTTGCAAACGCTCCATGCGCCGGGCGCGGTTTGACAGGCAACGGATGCCATGCGAAGGGACCGCCCCAGCGCGAGGATCGTCTTGAGCCAATCCACCCAGCCATCCGGCCACGAAGCCAGCTTCGAATTCATCGCCCTGATGGCGGTGATGACCTCGATCATCGCCTTTTCCATCGATGCGATGCTGCCGGCCTTGCCGCAGATCGCGGCGGACCTCGGCGTCGCCGATGTCAACGACCGGCAGCTGGTGGTGATCGTGCTGTTCATCGGGCTCGCCCTGGCGCAGATCGCCTACGGCCCGATCTCCGACACGATGGGGCGCAAGCCGGCGGCCTATATCGGTTTCACGATCTTCATCGGCGGCAGCCTGTTGTGCATCTTCGCCGGCACGTTCGAGATCATGCTGATCGGCCGCTTTCTGCAGGGCGTCGGCGCCGCCGGCCCGCGCATCGTGTCGCTGGCGCTGGTGCGCGACCTCTATTCCGGCCGCGCGATGGCGAAGATCATGTCCATGGTCATGGGCATCTTCATCATCGTGCCGGTGATCGCGCCGTCGGTCGGGCAAGTGCTGCTGCTGGTCGGCGACTGGCGCCTCATCTTCGTCGTGCTGCTGGCGGAGGGGATCATCGGCATTGTCTGGTTCGCCTGGCGCCAGCCGGAGACGCTGCGCGAGGATCGCCGCGCGCCGTTCTCGTTGCGCCGGATATTGGGCGCATTCGGCGAAGCGTTCACTCATCCCGTCACGCTGGGCTACACCGTCGCGGCCGGCCTGGTGTTCGGCGCGTTCGTGGGCTACCTCGCCTCCACGCAGCAGGTATTGGGCGAGCTCTATGGACTCGGCGCGCAGTTCCCGATCTATTTCGGCGCCAACGCCCTCGCCTTCGGCGCTGCCTCCATGCTGAACGCGCGGCTGGTCATGAAGCTCGGCATGCGCCGGCTGGCTGGCAGCGGCCTTGCCGCCACCAGCGCGCTCTCGGTGCTGTTCTTCATCGTGACCCTGCTGCTCGACGGCCATCCGCCGCTGTGGACGCTGATGGGCTACCTGCTGCTGACCTTCTTTTTCGTGGGCGTGCTGTTCGGCAACTTCAACGCCCTGGCGATGGAGCCGATGGGGCACATCGCCGGCGTCGCGGCGGCGGTGATCGGCTCGCTCGCCACCATCATCTCGTCGGTGCTGGGCTGGGCACTGGGCCAGGCCTATGACGGCACGGTGCGGCCGATGATCGCCGGCTTTGCCGTCCTCACCATCCTGGCCGGGCTGTCTATGATCCTCGCGGAACGCTATCGGCGCCATCCCTAGGCGCGAGCACTTCGACCGTCAGGTGCGCGAGCGGATAGCGCGCCTTCAGCGTCATCTTCAATTCCCCGGCGTCGGTGGCACGCCGCGTGACGATGGCGACGATCGCCGCGAAATGCCCCGGACCTACGCGCCAGACATGGAGATCGGCCACCCGGTCGCCATCCTTGGCCTCGATGTCGGTGCGGATGCGCGTGGCGAGGTCACCGCCCGCCTCCATGTCCAGCAGGATGCCGCCGGTGTCGCGCATCAGGCCGATCGACCAGTGCAGGATGACAGCCGCGCCGACGATGCCCATCAGCGGGTCCAGCCAGGCCGCGCCGAGCAGCAGGCCAAAGACCAGCGCCACGATCGCCAGCACGGAGGTCAGGGCATCCGCCACCACATGGATGAAGGCGGCGCGGATGTTGTGGTCGGCGTGGTGTGCGTGGTCGTGACCATGGTCGTGAGCATGTCCGTGGTCATGCCCATGCCCGTGGCCGTGCCTGGACCATAGCATCGCCGCGCTCACGAAGTTCACCAGCAGGCCGAGAACGGCGACCAGGATCGCCTGATCGAAGGCGATCGGCAGCGGCTGCACCAGGCGCGTCACCGATTCCCAGGCGATCATGATCGCCGCGACCGCCAGGATGATGCCGCTGCTATAGGCCGCCAAGTCGCCGACCTTGCCGGTGCCGAAGGTGAAGCGCGGGTTGCGGGCGTGGCGGCGCGCGAACCGGTAGGCCAGCGCTGACAGGCCCATCGCGCCGGCGTGGGTCGCCATGTGCCAGCCGTCGGCCAGCAGCGCCATCGAGTTGAACCAGGAGCCGGCCGCGATCTCCACCACCATGGTGACGGCGGTCAGGCCGACCACCATCCAGGTGCGGCGCTCATGCTTGTCGTGCTGGCTGCCCAGGAAGTTGTGGGTCTCGAACCAGGATTCGTCGCTGTCGCCGCGCATCATGCCGCCTTTTGCCGCGTCGTCCTATCGGATGTAGTCCGGCAGCGGCCTGCCGTCGAGGGGATCGTGGCGCCGAAGGCATCGTGCCGCACAGGATGAAATAACGTAACGGGGTTTCCCGGATTGCAACTGTGGGAGTATGTTCGAACGGGTGCCGCGGCACTCCGGGGGGAGTAGACGCAATGAAAGTCATGAATGACTGCTTGACGGCTTGGCTGCGCTTCGCGGCCGGCTTTCTTGCAGCAGCCCTTTTCCTGAGCCTGTCCGCGCCCGTTCTGGCGCAGGAGACAGAGCAGCCCGGCACCGCCGAAGCACCGCCACACCAGGTCGAGCTGCTGCTGGACCTGCTGCGCGATCCCGCCGTGCAGCAGTGGCTGGAGAAACAGCCGGTGATCGGCGAAACGGCCGAGGCATCCGATCCGGAACAGCCACGGCAGTCCGCAGGTGGTTATTTCGCACAGCGCCTGGAATATCTGCGCAACAATCTCGAGCTGCTCGCAGCCGCCCGGCACAAGCTGCCGGCGGAGCTGGAGCGCGCCTGGATCATCATGACGCTCGAGTTCGAGGAGCACGGCCTGATCGCGTTGCTGATTCTGACCGCGATCTTCATCGGCGTCGGATTCGCGTGCGTCTGGGGCTATTGGCGGCTCACCACCGGGTTTCGCAACTGGCTGATCGGCCGCGAGATCATGAATGTCGGCGACCGGCTGCGGGCCATGATGGCGCGGCTGGCCTTCGGGACCGGCTGGGCGCTGTCCTTCGCGATCGGCGGCGTCGGGGCCTTTCTGTGTTTTTCCTGGCCGCCGCTGTTGCGCGAGATCGTGCTGGGCTATCTGGTCGCGGTGCTCTGCGTCTGGCTGGCGCGCATCGTGGCGGGCTTCCTGCTGGCGCCGGGCGGCGGTCGGGCGGCGCGGTTCCGTATCGTGCCGATGTCCGACCAGGCTGCGAAGTTCTGGCAACGCCGCCTCATCGCGGCGGTCGCCGTCCTGGCCTTTTCCTGGGTCACGCTCGGCCTGTTACGCACGCTCGGTGTCTCGCCCGCGGGTCTCAAGATGCTGAGCTACATCGCCGCCGTGATTCTGCTGGGGATGGGACTTGAGGCGATCTGGCGGCGCCCTGCGCCCGAGCCTTTGGCCGGATCCACGGCACGACGGCTGGGGCGGCGCGGCTGGTCGGTGATTGCGACCATTCTGCTGGTGGCGATGTGGGTGCAGTGGTCGCTGCATCTCATGCCGTCCTTCTGGCTGCTGTTGATCGGCGGCGCGCTGCCGTTGCTGCTGTCGGTCAGCCGCGCGTCGGTCGCGCACCTGTTGCGCCCCGTCGAAGGCGCGACCGAGGATCGCGGCGCACCGATCCTGGCGGCGGTCGCGCTGGAGCGCGGCCTGCGCGCCGCGCTCATCATCCTGGCGGCGCTCTCGCTCGCCTATGCCTGGGACATCGACCTGATCCAGCTGACCGCGCGTGATACCGTCGCGACCCGCCTGATCCGCGGCGGGCTCAGCGCCATCGTCATCATCCTGGTCGCCGATTTCCTGTGGCGGCTGGCCCGCGCGCTGATCGACCACAAGATCGCCGGCGCAGTCGGCGCTGCCAACATCGAAGGAGAGGAAGCCCGCCGCCGGGCACGCCTGCGCACCCTGCTGCCGATCCTGCGCAACATGCTGCTGGTGGTGGTGATCGCGGTCGCGGCGATGATGGTGCTATCGTCGCTTGGCGTCGAGATCGGCCCGCTGATCGCCGGCGCCGGCGTGATCGGCGTCGCGGTCGGCTTCGGCGCCCAGACCCTGGTCAAGGACATCATCAGCGGCGTGTTCTATCTGCTCGACGACGCCTTCCGGGTCGGCGAATACATCCAGAGCGGCAGCTACAAGGGCACGGTCGAATCATTCTCGCTGCGCTCGGTCAAGCTGCGCCACCACCGCGGGCCGCTCTACACCGTGCCGTTCGGCGAGCTGGGCGCGGTGCAGAACATGAGCCGCGACTGGGTGATCGACAAGATGCAGATCGGCATCACCTACGACAGCAACCTCGACCTGGCCAAGAAGCTGATCAAGCAGATCGGCAAGGACCTGGCGGCCGATCCGGAATTCGGGCCGAAGATCATCGAGCCGCTGAAGATGCAGGGTGTCGAGCAGTTCGGCGACTACGCCATCCAGATCCGCATGAAGATGATGACCAAGCCGGGCGAGCAGTTCCCGATCCGGCGCAAGGCCTATGCCATGATCAAGAAGGCGTTCGACGCCAACGGCATTCAGTTCGCCCTCCCGACCGTTCAGGTCGGCAAGGGCGACGAGGATGCCGCCATCGCGCGCCAGGCGATCGAGATCCAGAAGGCGAAGCTGGCGCCGGAAGGGGCGTGACGCCAGACCGAATCAACCCTCGAAGTTCGCGACGTAGTCGTTTTCATCGATCTCGATGATGGTCGCGGTCTTGCGCGTGGTCGCCTTGCGCAGCAGGCCGGGCAACTCACCGGGAGTCTTCAGCTTCACAGCCTCGCAGCCGAAGCCCTTGCCGATCATCTGGAAGTCCGGCGTGAAGATGTCGACGCCGATCGGGTGGATCTGGCGCGAGACCATGTAGCTCTTGATCTCGCCATAGCCGTTGTTGTTCCACAGCAGCACGATCACCGGCGTCTCCGCTTCGCGGGCTGACGCCAGCTCCTGGATGGTGAACTGCAGGCCGCCGTCGCCGATCAGGCACACCACCGGCCGCTCCGCCGCGGCAAGCTGCGCGCCGATCGCCGCCGGCAAAGCGTAGCCGAGCGTGCCGTATCCGGTCGCCGAGCAGAACCACGAGCGCGGCGCCGACGAGGGATAGGAGATCACGCCGGCATAGACCGGCTGCGCCGAATCGCCCACCAGCACCACACCGGGCAACGTATCGCGCACCGTCTCCATCAGGTGCAGGCCGGCGCGATAGACGCGGCTGAGATCGCCCATCACCGCATCGCGGGTTGCGCCCGCGCGCCCGGCGCCGTCGCGCTTCGCCGCGGTGACCAACGGAAGCAGGGCCGCGCTCGCCTCCGCGGCGTCGGCGATGATCGGCAGATCCGGCTGGCGCGAGCGCACGATCTGCTGCGCATCGATGTCGATGCGGATGCACTTGCCGTTGAACTTGGCGCCGCCCTGCTCGAACCAGTCGTAGTCGGTCGAGCCGAACTCGGTCCCGATGGCAAGGATGACGTCGGCGCTCTCGATCAGCTTCATGGTCGGCGGCATCGAGGGACTGCACGGGACAGCCAGCGGATGCCCGGGCGGCAGCAGGCCGCGGCCGTTGACCGACATCACGGCCGGCGCGTCGAGCTTCTCAGCGAGCGGGCGGACGAAGGCTCCAGCATCCTGCGCGCCGCCGCCCAGCAGCAGAACCGGCGCCTTGGCGTTGTTCAGCAATTCCGCCGCTTTCTGCAACGCGGCCGGCGAGGGCGCCGGCGGCGACGGCGGAACGATGGCGCGGATCGGCGGCAGCTTGTCCGCCGGCGCGGTGATGATGTCGAGCGGCAGCTCGATATGGACCGGGCGCGGCCGGCCGCCCGCGAACACCGCGAAGGCGCGCGCCAGCACCTTGGGCAGTTCCGCCGGGGTCGTCACGGTATGGCTGAAAGCGCTGACCTGCTTCACCAGCTGGCGTTGGTCCTGCAATTCGTGCAGCCAGCCTTCGCCCGAGCCGATCTGGCCCAGCGCGTTGACGGCGGAGATCACCAGCATGGGGATCGAATCGGCATAGGCCTGCGCCATTGCGGTCGCGATGTTGGTCATGCCGGGACCGGTGATGATGAAACAGATGCCCGGACGGCCGCTGACCCGGGCATAGCCGTCGGCCATGAAGCCGGCGCCTTGCTCGTGGCGCGGCGTGATGTGGCGCAACCTGGTGTTCGGCAGGCCGCGATAGAGCTCCACGGTATGGACGCCCGGAATGCCGAAAATGACTTCGACGCCATAGGCTTCCAGCAGTTCGGCCAGATACATGCCGACGGTTCGCATGACAGTCCCCGTTTCCTGATCCGATCGCCTAGCAATAGCGGATAAGATCGGCCTTGGCGACTGGATCGGGGAAGCCGCTAGCGTACCCGGACGCGGCCCTTCATGTGGCGATGGAGGGTGCAAAGGTACGGAAAATCGCCGGCCTCGGAGAACGTGATCTCTCTGCTTTCGCCCTTCTTCAGCGCACCGGTGTCGAACCCGTCGCCGGTCGCGGTGTGCGGCACCAGATCGAGATTGGTGAAGGTGATCGTGGATCCGACCGCGACTTCGATC
>DATFDU010000112.1:0-2971 GCA_035251915.1 Dongiaceae bacterium
TCTGGGGCACCTACCCGGACGAAGCGTTCGACGCGGATTGAGGCGGCGCCCTCCCCCTCGCCCTTCACCGTTCTCCAACAGCCGCCCCAACAACCGTCATGGTCGTGCTTGGCACGACCATCCATATGTGGACGGCCCCGGTGGTGCAAGAGAAGTAAGAAGCGGTCGATGGGCCGGTTCGATTGCGTCCATATGTCCGGTCTGTTGACGGCGTCCACTATGGAACGCCTGCCGAGATGGCTTCCGCGACGCGGGTCCAATCACGAGTGCGGTTTTGAGGCACCGGTGGATGGTACGGGTTTGCCCCTGTCGTGGATCGATCGATCCCACCACCATCTACTCCTTGTCAAGCATCCGACGGCATCAGCCGGGCGTGCGCCCGGCCGATCTGATCTAAGCGGCGATGGCCTTTGCCAGCGTCCGATGATGGGGATTGTAGCGTTCCCTAGTCCTCATCAGCTTCCAGGCAATCCTGGCGTTCTTGTTGGCGAGCGCCACCGCGACCGGCTTCTTGTCCTTGCGCTTCAGCAGGGCCAGCAGCCAGGGCGAGGCCTTGGCGGGGTTGCGCTCCGCCTGGCCGATCACCGCCATGGCGCCCTCGACCAGCATGCTTCTGAGCGTCGGGTCGCCGGCGCGGGTGATGCCGCCCAGCCGGTACTTGCCCGCCGTGGAGTGATCCTTCGGGGTCAGGCCGAGCCAGGCCGCGTAGTATCGGGCCGACTTGCACGCCATGGCGTCGGTCTTCTTCATGGCCAGCCGCGCGCCGGCGACCGGCCCGATGCCGGGTATCTCCGCCAGGTTCCGGCTGTCCGGATTGGCGCGATGCCACGTCATCAGCATCGCCTCGAGCCCGCGAATCTCACCTTGCAGGCGAGTATATTCCCGGCCATGCAGAGCAAACAGTCGCCGCGCCAGCTCCGGCAGGCTCTCGTCCGCGGTCGCGCGCAGCAGCAAGGGCTCGATCTTGTCCAGCCCCTTGGGCGCAATCAGGCCGAACTCCGCGGCATAGCTGCGGATCGCGTTCGAGACCTGGGTGCGGGTCTTGACCAGCCGCTCGCGCATGCCGGCCAGCATCAGCGCCGCTTGCTCCTCCGGTGCCTTGGCCGCCACGAATGTCATGTGCGGCCGGCTCATCGCTTCGCACAGGCCCTCTGCATCCCTCTTGTCGTTCTTGTTACGCGGCACATACGGCTTCACTCGTTGCGGCGCGATCAGCACAACGTCGTGTCCCAAACCCTTCAGTGTCCGCGCCCAGTAGTGCGCGCTGCCACAGGCCTCGATCGCAACAACCGTCGGCGCAAGCTTGGAGAAAAACGGTACAACCTGCCCGCGCCGCAGCTGCCTCCTCAACGCCGGCTGCTCTCTGGCATCAACGCCGTGCAGCTGAAAAACACTCTTGGACGTATCCATACCAATGCGAATAAGCTTCTCCATGGACGGCCTCCTTCGTATGAGATCTACAACGACCTCATTCTGGCACATCGATGCCGTACGGGGGCCGTCCACCCCATCACGAGTTTCTTCGCGCGAAATCCGATTGCCTGAAGCAAATTCGTGGATGGTCGTGCCAAGCACGACCATGACGAATGAGCGAGAGCGGCGGTTAGAGCGCCAGCGCCCTTCGCAGCAGCTCGTCGTCGATGTTGCCGCCGGAGCAGACGATGACCATGCATTCGGCGCCCTTGGGCGCGCGGCCCTGCAAGGCGGCCGCGAGTGCGATCGCGCCGCCGGGCTCCACCACCAGCTTCAGGCGGCGGGCGGCGAAGGCGACTGCCGCCAGGGCCTCTTCATCGGTGGCAGTCAGGCCGCCCGACAGCAAGCGCTGGTTGATGGGGAAGGTGATCTCGCCCGGCGACTTGGACAGCAGGGCATCGCAGATCGATTTCTCGCTGCCCGAATTCTCCAGCCGCTTGCCGGCCGCCAGCGACCGGGTCGTATCGTCGAAGCGCGCGGGCTCGCAGGCATAGACCCGCGCCTCCGGATGGCGCGCTTTCACGGCGGTCGCGATGCCGGAGATGAGGCCGCCACCGCTGCACGGCGCCAGCACCACGTCTGGCGAGACCCCGAGCCGCGCGCAGTCCTCGGCGATCTCGAGGCCGATGGTGCCCTGGCCCGCGATGATGGCGGGATCGTCGTAGGGCGGGACCACCACGTAGCCCTTGTCGCGCGCGATCGCGCGGGCGATCGCCTCGCGGTCTTCCTTGTAGCGGTCGTAGAGCTTCACCTCGCCGCCCAGCGCCTTGGTGTTCTCGATCTTGATGCGCGGTGCATCCTCCGGCATCACGATGATCGACGGCACGCCGAGCATCGCCGCCGCTGCGGCCACGCCCTGGGCGTGGTTGCCCGACGAGAAGGCGACGACGCCAGGCACCTTGCCGGCTTCCAGCGCCGACTTGATCTTGTTGTAGGCGCCGCGGAACTTGAACGAGCCGGTGACCTGCAGGCATTCCGGCTTGATGAAGGCGCGCGTGCCAAGGCGCCTGTCGAGTTCGGGATAGCGCAGCAGGGGCGTGCGCTGGGCGTGTCCGGAGATCCGCTTAGCCGCCGCTTCGACGTCGGCCAGCGCGGGAGCCCCCTGGGAAACCGCGTGGGCGGCGTCAGAATTTTTGAGCAATGCCGAGATCCTGTGCGATCTTGAGGTGCGCCGCGCCGTTGTTCAATCGCGCGCGATAGACCTGGGTATTTTCAATAATGCGCATCACATAGTTCCGCGTTTCGTCGAACGGGATCGATTCGATCCAGTCGACGACATCGGTCGAGCGCTGGCGCGGATCGCCATAGGTCGAGATCCAGTCCCGCACCCGGCTGGGCCCGGCATTATAGGCGGCGGCCGCCAGAACGTAAGACCCGCCGAACCGGCTCAGCAGCTCGTCGAGATACACCCGGCCGAGCGTGATGTTGTAGCTGGAATCGGTGGTGAGGCGCTTTTTCGTGAACTTGACGCCGGCCTGCTTGGCGACGCCTTTGGCAG
>DATFDU010000113.1:0-10735 GCA_035251915.1 Dongiaceae bacterium
AAGAAGCCGAGCTCCCAGGCCCGTCGCACTGCGCAGCCCGCGCCGTTGCCGCACATCTCGCCATCCATGCCGTCGGCGTTGATATAGCTCATCACCACGTGCCCGTCGGTGCCGCTGGACAGCAGCACCAGGCCATCGCCGCCCAAGCCGCGGCGGCGGTCGCAGAGCGCTTGCGCCAGGGCCTGGCGATGGCGGCGCAGGCGGCCGGCGCGGTCGTCCACCACCACGAAGTCGTTGCCGCTGCCGTGCATGCGCGCGAAAGGAATCATCTCTGCTCATTTCTCATGCGAAACCAATCCCAAACCAATTATGCCCAGCTTGCGCGCGGCGGCAAGCGTGCTAGGCTCGCAACCCGCAATGCGCGGGACAGAGGCCGGAGTGCAGCGCCGTCAAGAGCGCGGGGCCGACAAGCGCAGCGGCAGGGGCGGGACGAATTGGACCAACAGAACGCCAGGGCATATGCGTTGCTGTCGCCGGCGCTGATCTCGCTGGCGCTGTTTCTGGTCGCACCGATCATTTTCGTCATCATCTACTCGTTCTGGCTGCGCACCGCCGAGGGCCTCGACGTGCCGGCCTTCCAGTTCGGCAACTGGATCGCGGTGGCGACCGACTACTACTACTGGCTGGGCCTCTACAGCACCTTCAAGATGTCGCTGATCACCACCGCCGCCTGCGCGGTGGTCGGCTATCCGACCGCCTATTTCCTGGCGCGCATCCGCTTCTCCAACAAGGCGCTGCTGCTGTTCCTGCTGTTCCTGCCATTCTGGGTCTCCTACATCATCCGCACCATGGCCTGGATCAGCGTGCTGGGGAAGACCGGCGCCGTGAACACGGTGCTGCTGTGGATCGGCATCATCGATGAGCCGCTGGCGATGCTCTACAATGACTTCTCGGTGATCATGGGTCTGGTCTATTTCCTCGTCCCCTACATGATCATCAATATCTATGTCAGCCTCGACGGCATCGACCGCAATCTCGAGGCCTCGGCCCGCACGCTCGGCTGCTCGCCCTGGCAGACCTTCCGCGAGGTGACGCTGCCCTTGTCGCTGCCCGGTCTCGGCGCCGGCTGCATGCTGTGCTTCGTGCTGGCGGCGGGTTCCTATGTGACGCCGCGCCTGCTGGGCGGGCCGGACACCCTGTTCTTCCCCGACCTCATCTACGAGGCGATCATCTCGCAGCTCGACTGGCCGACCGGCTCGGTGCTGTCGGTGATCCTGCTGCTGTCGCTGGGCCTGCTGGTCGCGGTCTACAACCGCTTCATGAGCCTCAGCGACATCTATCGGAGCTTCGCGCGATGAGCGCAACGCTGGAATCGCGGACGGCTTTGTGGCTGCTCGGCCTGTTCTCGATCGGCGTCTACATCTTCCAGTTCGCGCCGATCGCGGTGGTGATGCTGCTGTCCTTCAACGCCTCGCGCAGCGGCGCCTTCCCGATGGAGGGTGTCAGCCTGCAGTGGTACGACAAGCTGTTCGCCAACGACTCCATCCTGGAGGCGTTCCAGACCTCGATCCTCCTGGCGCTCGGCTGCTCGCTGCTCGCCACCATCCTCGGCGTCATGGCCGCAATCGCGCTGGTGCGCTATCAGTTCAAGGGCAAGAACGGCATCAGCACGCTGATCTCCATGCCGCTGCTGATTCCGGAGGTGGTTCTGGGCGTCGCGCTACTGATGTTCCTGAAGCTGATCGGCGTCTATCGCAGCTTCGGCATGCTGCTGCTCGGCCACACCGTGCTGGCGCTGCCGTTCGTGGTGCTGGTGGTGCAGGCGCGGCTGGTCGGCCTCCGGCAGAATTTCGAGGAGGCGGCGCTCAGCCTCGGCGCCAACCGCCTGCAGACCTTCCGCGAGGTGACGCTGCCGCTGATTTCGCCCGCCATCCTGGGCGGGTTCCTGTTCGCGGTCGCGATCTCGTTCGACAACATCACGGCGACCTTGTTCTGGAAAAAGCCCGGCATCGAGACGGTGCCGACCAAGATCTTCGCCATGCTGCGCACCTCGATCTCGCCGGAGATCAACGCGCTGGGCACGGTGATGATCATCTTGACGATCTTGCTGCCGCTGATCGGCGGATATGTGGTCCGCCGTTTCAGCCGCGGCCGGTGACGACCGCCCGGACGGTTCCGGGCGAAACTTGGGAGGTAGAGGACTATGAAATTCGGTAGCGAGAAGAAGTACGAGCGCCTGCTGGAGGCGTATGGCAACGGCGACGTCAGCCGCCGCGACATGATGCGGTTGCTGACGGTCGCGGCGGCGGCGGTCGGCGTGGTCGGCGGGCCGTTTGGCAAGCTGACGCGCGAGGCGCTGGCGGCGGTGGAGCAGGTGCGGTTCGACGGCTGGGGCGGCATCGTCTCGGAGGCGTTCCACAATTTCGCCTTCCCGCCGTTCACGGAGAAGACCGGCATCAAGGTGGTGGAGGGCGAGTTCGGCGATACCGACGAGTTCCTGACCCAGGTCAAGGCCTCGCAGCCCGGCGAATACAACATCTTCCTGGTGAGCGGCGTCTATGACTACGCCCGCTTCAACAAGGCCAACTTCGGCGCCTGGATCAACGAGGCGAACATCCCGAACCTCGCGAAGATCCTGCCGGCGACGCTCGACGCGTTCCGCAACGAGACCGGCGGCAAGCTCAGCGCCGTGCCGTTCGACTACGGCACCACCGGCATCGCGTACAACCGCAAATACATCTCCGACGACGAAGCCAAGCAGGGCGCGAAGATCCTGTGGGACGAGAAGTACAAGGGCAAGATGGCGATGTATGACAGCTTCCAGACCCGCGCCTGGATGGCCAGCATCTACACAGGCCAGGACCCGCAGGGCGCCACCGACGTGGCGGCGATGTGGGATGCCTGCCGCAAGCAGCGCGAGCTGGTGGTGAAATACTGGAGTTCGGGCCAGGAATTCATCGACCTCATGGGCAAGGAGGAGATCATCCTCTCCGACGGCTGGTCGGGCCGCGTCGCGGCGCTGCGCGAGGCCGGCCACGACATCGGCTTCATCGATACCGCCAACGCCGGGTTCGCCTGGCTGGAAGGCCTGATGGTGCTGGCGGGCAGCCCGATGCCGGAGTGCGAGCAGCTGCTCGACTTCTGCAGCGAGCCGAAGGTCGCGATCGCGATCGCCGAAGGGCAGAACTACCCGCCAGCGCTCGATCCCAACAAGGTCGAGCTGCCCGAGACGGTGACGTCGCTGCCGGGCTTCGATCCGACCGGCAAGTTCGAGAACTTCGTCTGGGAGAAGGCGGCGTACTGGACGGAGAACCAGGACGCCTTCAAGAAGGAGTGGGAACGCATCTCCAAGGGTGCCTAGATCGGCGCGCCTCGGGGATGATGAGAGCGTGACGGGAGGGGCCGGTGGCGGAGGGGAGTCGCTGCCGGCCCCACATCAAGATCATCGAGAGCCATCAGCAGAATGAACGCCGTTGACCTTCACCAGGTGACCAAGCGCTTTGGTCACAGCATCGTCGCCGTGGACAACATCGACCTCGCCGTGCCGGCCGGCGCATTCGTCACCCTGCTCGGCCCCTCCGGCTGCGGCAAGACCACCACCCTGCGCATGATCGCCGGCCTCGAAACGCCGAGCGCGGGCGAGATCCGCATCAAGGGCCAGCGCATCAACGAGCTGCCGATCCACAAGCGCAACCTCGGCATCGTGTTCCAGAACTATGCGCTGTTCCCGCACAAGAATATCGCGGCCAACGTCGGGTTCGGCCTCAAGTATCGCAATGTCGCGCCCGACGAGATCGGCCGGCGGGTGGCGCGCGCGCTGGAAATGGTGCGCCTGCCGGGTGTGGAAGAGCGCTATCCGCAGCAGCTGTCGGGCGGCCAGCAGCAGCGCATCGCGCTCGCCCGCGCGCTGGTGATCGAGCCGGACGTGCTGCTGCTCGACGAGCCGCTGTCGGCGCTCGACGCCAACCTGCGCGAGGAGATGCGGGTCGAGATCAAGAACATCCAGCGCCGCATCGGCATCGCGACGGTGTTCGTCACCCACGACCAGGGCGAGGCGCTCGCGATGTCCGATCATGTGGTGGTGATGAACAAGGGCCGGATCGAGCAGATCGGCGCGCCGCGCGAGGTCTACGAGCATCCGACCAGCGCCTTCGTCGCCAGCTTCCTCGGCAACGCCAACTTCATCAATGGCCAGGTGCGCTCGGCCGTCGACGGTCATGCCCAGGTCGGGCTCGGCGTGCATGTGCTGAACGCCACCACCGAGCGCCGGGTTCAGATCGGCGAGACCGTGACGGTGGTGGTGCGCGCCGAGAAGATCGACCTGATGCCGCCGGGCCAGGGCGGCCTGCCGGGAACCGTCGCCGACGTCGACTATCTCGGCGCGCTCGCGCGCTACCAGATCGCGCTCAGCGACGGCACCAGGCTGCTCGGCCTCGCCAGCCTCAAGGACAAGCCGCTCGGCGTGGGACAGGCGGTGGAGCTGCGCATCGATCCGAAGCACTGCCGGATTTTGTGAGGCGCTGGAAGCGTCAGCGGTCTACTGCGCCCGCGGCCCCTTGTTCCTCGCCTTCTCCAGCGCGCGCTGCCTGGCGAGGCCGCGCTCCTGGTCCGACACGTGGATCAGCCCGGCGATGCGGCGCAGCAGCGCGTCCTCATGTGGGTCGAGCACGCCATCGGCATAGGCGACCTCCCACATCATCTCCAGGATGTGGGCGCGGTCCTCATGGCTGATGCGCTGGACGATCTGGCGGGTGAAGGGGAAGAACTGCGTCGACTGGCGCACCGCAATCTCGGCCGATTCCATCAGAGCATGGAGCGCATCCGGCGAGAGGTCGAAGCGCTCGGTGAGCAGGTGCTCGATGGTGCCGCGCTCGGCGGCATCGAACTGATCGTCCATGCGCGCGGCCTCGATCAGCAAGGCGGCGACGGCGAGCTCCAGCTCATCGGGCTGATCTGCCAGGGCCGGCGTCTTGCGGCCGGTCAGGAAATCGAGCATGCGGTCGATCATGCCGCCTCCGTTGTGGCTGTTGTGCATAACATGAGAACCAGTCTCCGGCGGCTTTGTAACCAAATGATGTCAACGGCTGATCTGAGCCTGGCGGGCCTGGATCTCCGCCGGCCAAGTACTCTTGATATAGGCAATCACTGCCGCCATGTCGCCGTCGGACAGCAGCGTGCCGAATGCAGGCATGTCGGTCTGGACGCCGAGGGATGCGTAGAACGCAGGGCCGTCCCGCACGATCTGGAGCAGGGCGGCATCGGAGTGATGCCAGGTATGACCGCTTGCATCGTGCGGCGGCGCCGGCAGTCGGCCGCTGGGCAGACGCGTGCGCCAGTCGGGCTGTCCTTCGAGATTGGCGCCGTGGCAAGAGGCGCAGTGGCGGCGGTACAGCGCTTCGCCCTCGGCCACCTGGGCCGCATCGGTGGGGTCGATGCGCGGCGACCTGACTGTGAACCACCAGACCGCGCCGGCACCGAGAGCGATAGCAACCGCAGCTGCGGCGGCGGTCGCCCACGAACGCCGGGTCATGGCTCGGCGAAGCTGCGCCAGGTCTTGCCCCCATCGTAGCTGCGGATGATGCCGGCCTTGTGCGCGATGGCGAACAGTCGGTTGGGGTCCCTGCCGTCGATCGCGAGATGCAACTGGATCCGAGGATCGGTCGAGAGCGGCGACCAGATTTCAGGCTGCGCTTCCGTCGCGCGCATCAGGCCGCGGCCGACAACATAGGCATAGAGCGTGCCGTCGGGGCCGGTCGCAATCATGCTCACCGGCAGGCCGCCATATGCAAGAGCGCGCCATGTGACACCGCCATCATCGCTGACCATCAAGCCGATCTGAGTGGCACCGTAGATGCGCCTGGCGGACGTCGCCGAGGCGGCGAGCGCGATCAGCCCCTCCGGCGGCTGGCCGGCGATCGTCCAGGTCTTGCCGCCGTCGCGGCTGACCTGCAGTCCGCCGTAGACGCCATAGATCACCTGAGGATCGGCCGGGCTGACATCCATCTGGTGGAAATCGACCGGCCCGTCGGCGCCGGGCGAGACCTGGGTCCAGTTCGCGCCGCCGTCGACCGACATCAGGAAGCCGAGATTGCCGCCGTTGCTCGGATGGCCGCTGGCATAGAGCACGGATGGGTCGGTCGGATGGAGCGTGAAGCCCATGAAATCCTGCACCTGTGACAGCCGCGTAGCCGTGCCGTCCGCGCCGACGAGATAGAAGCCATGATGCGTGGCGAGATAGAGCCGCGACGGATCGGCGGGATCGACCGCCAGCCCGTGATAATGGGTCTGCTGGTCGAGCTCGGAGAGCGGAACGGAGTCGGCGGCCGCCGCCGGCAGGGCGAGCGCGGCATATGCCAGCCCGGCCGCGATAGTCTTAAGGCGTTTCATCATCGATCCTTCTGAATCGGGTTCAATTGTGCATGTGAGCGTCGCCGCCGCAGCCGTCGGACAGGTTCCAGACCTGCGCCACCTGCTCGCCGGTGAAACCCTGCTCGCGGATCAGCAACTTGCCCAGCCCGCCGAACACGTCCCAGCGCCAGCACGGACAGCAGCAGGGACCTTTCTCGTTCGATGTCTCCATCGCGAGGTCATAGTGGTTCTGCTGTTCCGGCGTGAGCGGCTGCTCGTAGGCCGCGATCAGCTTCTGCGCGAGTGGTGCCGCGACGTCGTATGGGTCCGGTGGAATTTCCGCGATGTGGCTGTATTGCTTCAGCCCTGCGACCTGCTCGCTGTAGCGATGCAAGTCCATCTCGCTGCAGCACGAACCTTGCAGCCGCGCATCGGCCGGCATGCCGGCGATCGAGTCCCGGAAGGATCGGCTGCAGCTGGAATTGTCGTTCTCGCTCAGGAATTCGAAGCGCTTGACGATCTCGGGATCAGGCGGTGCTTCGGCCCGAGCCGTCGTGAGTGCCGCCATCAGCAGCACCGGCGCCAATGCGGCGGCGATAGACAGACGGAATCGCGAGGTCATGGTAGATTCTCCTCTCCATGTGATTCGGAAGCGCGGAATGTCGGCTTCAGGCGCGGGGAGGGGAGGTGTCCGGTCTGATGAAGACGCTGGCGCCGCATTCGGCGCGATTGCCCCAGCGCTCATGCAGGGTGAGCTCATCGATGCTGAATGTCGCCACGTCGATTGCCGGCAGGGCGGCGCAGACGACATCACACGGCGCCGCGATCGGCGCATCGCAGGCTTTGCAACCTTGATCCATGTCGCCCGTCTGCATGTTTCCCATGTCCATGCTCATGGCCATGGCGCCCGGATTCGGTCCGCCGGCGATCAGCGCCAGCAGAAGGAGCAAGGCAAGCAGACGTCTTGCGAGGTGGCGTAGCACGATCCCGACTATGCGCACGGATGCCGACCTCCGCAAGTTTGAACCTCGGGACAGTGGCTCGCTCGCGACATCGTGACGCCGAAAGAAAAAGGGCCCGGCGCGGGGGTGCGCCGGGCCCTGCCATGCGGGGCGAATCTAGGGGCTCCGCTCCGCCTGTCGATGGATGCTAGGCGGCGAGGCCTTCCGCCTTGGCCGCGGCCTGCGCAGATGGGCGTGCCGCGACCCGTTCCATGAACGACTTGATCGCCGGCCATTTTGCGAGGTCGATGGCAAAGTACTTTGCCCAGTTCAGCACGGTGTAGAGATAGGCGTCGGGCGCGGTGAAGGTCTCGCCGAGGAGGAACGCGTGCTTCGACAGATGCGCGTTGATGGTCTCGAAACGCGTGGCGAGCTTCTCCTTCACGATGGTCTTGTACTCTTCCGGCACCGCCGGGTTGAACATCGAGCCGAGCTGCTTATGCACCTCCGTGGAGATGAAGTTCAGCCAGGATTGCAGCGTGTAGCGCTCCGGCGTGCCGTTGGCCGGGGCGAGCTTCTTGGCGGGCACGCGGTCAGCGATGTACTGGTTGATGACCGCCACTTCGGTCACGACCGCGCCATTGTCCAGCTGCAGTGCCGGCACGTAGCCGTGCGGATTGATCGTTTTGAAGTCGACGCCGGTTTCGGTTTTCTTGGTGGCGAGGTCCACCTTCTCGATGGTGAAGTCGAGGCCGGCCTCGCGCAGCAGGATGTGCGGCGCGTGCGAACAGGCGCCGGGCGAGTAGAAGAGCTTCATCGTCGTTAGCTCCGATATATTGATGCGCAACGCGCAGGATAAGCGCGCAACGCGGGTGGTGACGCAGCATATGTAACATACTAAGTTACTAAACTAGGTCAAGTCCCTTCTGCGGTTTATTGCGGCGCGGATAAGCGGTTAATAGAGTGGAACTCGTAACCCCAATATCCAGGCGCACAACATGGCCTTCGACTACGATCTCTTCATTATCGGTGCCGGCTCGGCCGGCGTACGGGCCGCGCGCATCGCGAGCAATCACGGCGCGAGGGTGGCGATCGCGGAGGAGAGCCGGGTCGGCGGCACCTGCGTCATCCGCGGCTGCGTGCCCAAGAAGCTGCTGGTCTACGCCTCGCACTATGGCGAGGACTTCGAGGATGCCGAGGGTTATGGCTGGGCCGGCCCGCGCCCCACCTTCGACTGGGCACGGCTGATCGCCAACAAGGACAAGGAGATCGACCGCCTCAACGCCGCCTACAAATCGACCCTGGCGAAGGCGGGCGCGGTGCTGATCGAAGCGCGCGCCGAGCTGATCGACCGCAACACCATCTCGGTCGGCGGCAAGCAGGTGAGGGCGGAGATCATCCTGATCGCCACCGGCTCCTGGCCGGAGATGCCGAAGATCCCGGGCATAGAGCACGCGATCTCCTCCAACGAGTGCTTCCACCTCGAGACGCTGCCGGAGCGCGTGGTGGTGGTGGGCGGCGGCTACATCGCGCTGGAGTTCGCCGGCATCTTCAACGGCCTCGGCTCCAGGACGACGGTGCTCTATCGCGGCGAGCAGGTGCTGCGCGGCTTCGACCACGACGTGCGCAACTTCCTGCAGGACGAGCTGGTGAAGAAGGGCATCGACGTGCGGTGCCGCACGCAGGTCGCGCGCATCGACAAGGCGGCGAATGGCCTCGCCGTCACGCTCGATGACGGAAAGGCGATCGATTGCGACCGGATCCTCTATGCCACCGGCCGCCGCCCGCTGACCCGCAACATGGGGCTGGAGAAGGTCGGCGTCGCGCTCGACGACATCGGCGCCATCAAGGTCGACGGCTGGTCCAAGTCGAGCGTGCCCAACATCTACGCGGTCGGCGACTGCACCAACCGGGTGAACCTGACGCCGGTCGCGATCCGCGAGGGCCACGCCTTCGCCGACAGCGTGTTCGGCAAGCGGCCGTGGATGGTCGACCACGCCGACTTCCCCTCGGCGGTGTTCACCCAGCCCCCGGTCGGCACCGTCGGCGAGACGGAGGAACGCGCGCGCGCGAAGTATGGCGAGGTCGATATCTACCGCGAAACCTTCCGTCCCATGAAGCACACCATGACCGGCCGCTCCGAGCGCACGCTGATGAAGCTGGTGGTCGACCGCAAGACCCAGGCCTTGGTGGGCGCGCACATGGTCGGCCTGGATGCGCCCGAGATCATCCAGACTTTAGCGATCGCGGTGAAGCTCAAGGCCACCAAGCAGCAGGTCGACCAGACCATCGCCATCCATCCCACCGCCGCCGAGGAGTTCGTCACCATGCGCACGCCGGTGGCGGCGGAGTAGATGGTGTCCTGCAAGCAATATCGGTTCACTTGTTCTTTGCAGTGCAATTCTCGTCTCGGCGCCGGTGCTGGCAGAGCTTCCCGATGGCTGTGCTGGCCTCCGTGATGGAACAATGCAAGATGCCGACGACGCGTTCGTCAGCGTGGAGAAATTCTCGGAGGGTGCCGCATGCTTTCTGGTTCCGGTGGCAGTGACGGCCGCTCCCGCGCGCTATGCGGAAGGCAAAGCCGATATGGTCGCGTTCAATCCGGTCGCGCTGCGCGAGCACATCGGGAACGGGCAGCGCATCACCGTTGGTGCGGAGGAACGGACCGTCGAGGCAGATCAGCTTGGATGCCTTGAAAACCCCACTCCAAGGTGGATTGCCATCAAGTCACGTTTCGCCGAGGCCGCCCCCGTGACCGTTGGAGAGATGACCGCCTATGCCAAGGAGACATCGACCGACATACCGGGATATGTCCGGTACTTCGATATGGTCGGCGACTATTACGTGGCCGATATCCGCCCCGAAGCTCGGGTCTCCTTTCTTTGTCGTCGCGTGCCGGAGATATGGCGCGATTTCTGCCTGATTGGGGGCGATTACGACGATATGATTGCAGTCCTCGCATATCACAAGAGCGAAATGGCCGATGTCCGACCAGAACAGGCGCTGCAATGCGCTCGCGCGATTGCCGACTTGTTCAGGGTCGCCAAATCAACTGGCGCCAACTGACGATGAAATTCTCCCAATCCTACCTCGGCAAGCTGCGCAAGATCGTCGGCTCGCGGCTCGTCCTCATTCCCGGCGCGCGCATCGTGGTGCACGACCGGCTGGGGCGCGTGCTGCTGGAGCTGCGCAGCGACTTCAGGCGCTGGGGCCTGCCGGGCGGGCACCAGGAGGTCGGCGACAGCAGCGCGGATACGGCGATCCGCGAAGTGCTCGAGGAGACCGGGCTCCGGATCAAGCGGCCGCGGGTGTTCGGCATCGCGTCCGATCCCAGGCACGAGACCATCACGTTCCCCAACGGCGATCGGACCCAGACCGTCTCCGTCATGTTTCACGCCAGCAAGCCGCGCGGCGAGCCGAAATTCGATCCGCGCGAGACGCTGGAGCTCGGCTGGTTCGCGCTGGACGATCTGCCGGCGAACCTGATGCCCAACAGCCGGCGCACG
>DATFDU010000114.1:0-7964 GCA_035251915.1 Dongiaceae bacterium
GATCGCGCCCAGCACCGCCAGGATGAGAAGTGCCAGGGGCAGGAACGAGGTCAGCAGCATGAAGAGCAGCCGCCCGATCGGCACGTCCGTTTCCGCCCGCGGCGGCTTGGGCGCGACATCCGGCTGTAGCGTCGCACGTACGACGATGTAGGCCAGGTACAGCCCGGCCAGCATGAAGCCGGGGAACAACGCACCGGCGTAGAGCTGGACGATCGAGACGCCGGAGGTGGCGGCATAGACGATGAGCATGATGGATGGCGGGATGAGGATCCCGAGCGTTCCGCCGGCGCAGATGATGCCGCTGGCGAATCCGATATTGTAGCGGGCCTTCAACATCGACGGAAAGGCCAGCAGCCCCATCAGCGTCACGACCGCGCCGACGATTCCGGTGGAGGTGGCGAACAGCGCGCAGGTGATCAGCGCCGCCACGCCCATCGAGCCGGGCACGTGCTTCGCCGCGATGCTGAGCGTCGCAAACAGCCGACTGACGATATTGGCGCGCTCGACGATGTAGCCCATGAACAGGAACAGCGGCACCGCCGTCAACACGTCGCTCGCCATCACCGAGAACGTCTGGTTGACGAAGAGGTCGAAGATCCGGTTGTTGAAGAATCCGCCGACCCAGGTCTCGACCAGCGTCCAGCTGTCGGCGCCGTCCTCGACCGCCCGATGATAGCTGCGCCACATTCGACCGGCGTCGAAATAGGCGTAGTAGCCGAAGCCGACGCCCATCGCCATCAAGGTGAAAGCGATGGGGAACCCGAGCATGATGATGAAGATGAAGGCGCCCAGCATGAACAGGGCGATCTGCGGGTCGGTCATTGACGTGTCTCCCCCTCGCGGCCGGGTTTGACCACGTCGATGCCTTCGGCAGCAGCCTCTTTCAGGACCTCATCGGTCTCGCCCCGCATCAGCTTGACCTCGGTCTCCTCGATATCGTCCTGGGCGAGGGTCCAGTAGCCGTCCCGCATGCACATGATGCAGCGCATGACCTGGGCGATGCCCTGGATGAACAGCAGGATGCCCGCGGCGGCGATGACGGACTTGAGCTGGTAGATCGGAATCCCGGCCGGGCTGTTCACGCTCACCTCGCCATAGCTCCAGGACCGCGCGGCGTATTTCCAGCCGGTCACCATCAGCGCTATGACGCCCGGAAAGAAGAAGATGAAGTAGAGGACGAACTCGACGGTCGCCTGGGTGCGGGGTTTCCACAGCCGGTAGATGAAGTCGCCGCGGACATGGCCGTTGCGCGAAAGCGTATAGGCGCCGGCCATCATGAACATGGTGCCGTACATGATGTAGGAAACGTCGAACGCCCATGAGGTCGGCGCGCTCAAGAGCCGGCGCACCACCACCTCGTAGCCGACCCCGAGGGTCATCACCATGATGGCCCAGGCAAAAGCCTTGCCGAACCAGGCGGACAGCCGGTCTGCGAACTCGATGAATCGGATCATGTCTGCTGCAATCCTGACGCCGAATGCCATTCGACCCGGCGGGGCTCGCGCCTCGCCGGGTCGGATGGTGCGATGGCCGCGGCACTATAGCTCAAGCTTGCCCGGAAAGTAGTGGTTGTAGGCAAGTACATAGTCGGGCGCGTTCATCTGTTCATAGAACACGACCTTCTCCACGAACTGCTTCTGGCTGTCCATGATGCGCTTCATGAACTCGTCCTGATTCAACTGCTCGATCAGCTTGTCCCAGGCGACAAGCTGCGCCTCGAGGATCTCCTTGGAGGTGCGCAGGACCTTCACGCCATGGTCGGCCTGGAGCTTGGCCAGATCGTCCGAATACTGCTTCAGGGCCCAGTAGGTATTCACGCTGCTGGCGGCATCGACGCCGTGCTGCAGGATCGCCTGCAGATCCGGTTCCAGATCGTCGAAGAAGTCCTTGTTGAACTGGAACTCGAAGCACTCGCTCGCCTGGTGATAGGAGCCGAGCGAGTAGTTCTTCGCGACGTCCTGGGCGCCGAACCGCATGTCGGAGGTCGGGTTGTTGAACTCGAACGCGTCGATGACGCCGCGCTCCATCGCCGGCACGATCTCGCCGCCCGGAAGCTGCGCAACGCTCATGCCCATCTGCTGGAACAGATCGGCGGCGAGTCCGACGCTGCGATACTTGAGGCCCTTGAGCTGATCCGAGGCGGTTATCGGGTTCTTGAACCAGCCGAGGGGCTGCGCGGGCATCGGGAAGCCCATGAAGCCCACGATATTGAGCTTCAGGATATCCTGCGTCAGCTCGCGATAGAACTCCTTGCCGCCGCCGGAATGGAACCACGCCAGCATGGTGGTGGCACTGCCGCCGAAGACCGGGCCGGTTCCGAAGAACGAGGCGGCCTTGTGCTTGCCGTACCAATAGACCGGCACGGTGTGGGCGGCGTCGATCACGCCATCATTGACCGCGTCGACGACCTGGAACGCGCCGACCACGGCGCCCGCCGGCAGCAGATCGATTTTCAGCCGTCCGCCCGATGTCGCCTCGACCAATTTGACGTACTGTGCTGCCATCTCCTGGAACGCGTCCGATGCCGGCCACGAAGACTGCATCTTCACGACGATCGGACTCTGCGCAACGACTCGTGGCGCTGCGATGACCGAAGCCGCAGCGCCAACGGCGGCAATGCTGCCGCCTTTCAAGAAGGTACGCCGCGATTTGGGTTGATTGGTGCCCGTCATGACTTTCCTCCGCTTGTATTTGAGTTTCGTTCCCCGTCTTTTGCGGGTTCTTTGTTGTTGTTTTCTAAGATTAATACACAGAATGTCCGAGGAGGAAACCGCAAACGATGCTATTCGACCTTTGGCGGAGTAAGGAACTCGACCAATATCACGATTGGTATTGCAGACTCTGCAAGATATTGCCTCGAAGGCCTCACCCGCCGAGGAATTCTCCGACCGGATGCAGCGGCTCGATCTTGTCGCAGGCGATCTTCGCCACGACCAGGAGCGGCACGGCGAGCAGCAGACCGACGATGCCCCACATCCAGCCCCAGATCAGCAGCGCGGCGACCACCGCGACCGGGTTGAGGGTTAAGCGCCGCGCCAGGATCATCGGGGTGATCACGTTGCCTTCGAGCGCGGCGATCACGATGAACAGGCCGGGCGGAATAAGGGCGGCGCCGATCTCGGGGAAGCTCAGCAGCGCCACCACCGCGATGATGATGGTGGATACGGTGTGCCCCAGGAACGGGACATAGTTGAGGATGCCCGCCATCACACCCCACAGCAGGGGGTTGGGCATGCCTGCTGCGAACATGGCGGCGGCAACGATGGCACCGAACGCGACGTTGATGACGCTCACGGTCAGCAGATAGTGCGACATGTCGCTTTGCAGCTGATGTGCGATCTCGACCGCCTGCTTCTTGGTGCGGAAGTCGGGCAATGCCGCGACCAGGTGGCGAAGGAACTTGTCGCCCATCGCCAGCATGAAATAGAGAAGCACCAATGTCGTCAGCGCGCCGATCACGAAGCGCGAGGTCTCGTTGAGCAGCAGTTCACGCAAGGTCGTGGTTCGCGGCATGAGGACCACTTGAGTGGCGGTGTCCGGAGCCGCGGCGCCGAGATTGGTCAAGGCTTCCTCTGCTTCCTTGAGTTGCTGGGCCGGGACCTGCACGAAGTGCAGACGGTCGGCCAGCTGGTCGATGACGTTGGGCAGCCGGCGCAGCCACTCGCTTGCCGGCTGCGCCAGGGTCAGCGCGCCAATCGCCACAACAAGCAGCACGACGACGACCACCAGGCCGGCGCCGACCGGAGGCGGAATTCGAATGCGCGCCAAAGCCAATACCACCGGCGTCAACACCAGGTTGAACATGCAGGCGAGCACCAGCGGGATCGCCACGGTGCTGGACAGATACAAGGTATAGAGCACCAGCACGCCGGCGATGATGCCGAGAAAGACGGTCTGCACATTGATGGTGCGGCCGAGCTGCTCCACCGCCTCTTCGGCTTCGGGCGCGCTGCCGCCCGGCGCGTCGTTCGGCTCGGGGATCTTGGTTGACTTGTTCACGTGTTCGCCACGGTGTTGGATCGAATCGACACGCATGCCCATGGGATCCGGCCGGTCTGCCGGGTTCAACGATCAACGCCGGGCCACTGGCTTGGTTCCCCGCCGGCCGGCGCCCTTGATCTGGGCCAGGATGCGGGCGGATAGTGCGCCGGCCCAGCCAGGAGAGCTCGCGTCGCCGTCATGGAAAAGCGCCTGCTGATCGTTGCTCACGTGCCGTCGCCCAACACGACGCGCCTGCGCGATGCGGTGCTGGCAGGCGCCACCGGGCCGGAGATCGCCGAGGTCGAGGTGCGTGCGCTGACGCCGTTCGAGGCGAGCGCCGATTCCGTCCTGTGGTCGGATGCGGTCATCCTCGGCACCACCGAGAATCTCGGCTACATGAGCGGCGCGCTGAAGGATTTCTTCGATCGCAGCTATTACGGCTGTCTCGATCGGACGGCGGGCAAGCCCTATGCGCTGTACATCCGCGGCCGCCATGACGGCACCGGAACGCGGCGCGGCGTCGAGACCATCGTGACCGGACTGCGCTGGCGGGCGGTGCAGGCGCCGCTGATCCTGCGCGGCGACTGGCAGGAGAGCTTCGTCGCGCAGTGCGAGGAACTGGGCGCATTGATGGCGGCTAGCTTGGAGGCGGGAATAATCTGAAAAAGCTCGCCGAATTCAACCACGCCGTCATTGCAATTGAGCGCTGAATCCGCGAGCCTTGTAAGGCGGGGTAAAGAGCGCGGGGCCGCGCTCTTCGAAGGGGTTATCATGCAGACATTCTCGCTGCGCTTGGCCGTCCTGGCCCGTTCGCTCATCCTTGCCGCATGCCCGCTCACCAGCAATAGGCCCGCGCAATGACGGCCACCTTGCACGAGCCAGCCGGCGCTCACCGCTCGATCCTCGTGCGGTGCCTGCAGTGGCTTGGCCTCGGCCTCGTCTGGCTGGTTGTTCTTGGCCTCGTCGGATGGGCGGCCGCTGCGCTGGCGATCGATCTGCCGGTGCCGGTGCTGCGGCTGCCCGTCGCGATTGCGTTCGGTGCCGTCGTTCTGGCCGTGATCATCTTCGTCCGCGGCATGGGACGAAAGCTCATGGCCTGTCTCGTCGGGTTCGCCGCCGTGCTGGCTTGGTGGCTGACCATCAGCCCGTCGAACGACCGCGCCTGGCAGCAGGACGTAACGCAGACGCCGTGGGCCGAGATCGATGGCGACCGCATTACCATCCACAACGTGCGCAACTTCGACTATCGCGCGGAGTTCGACTATACTCCGCGCTGGGAAGAGCGCAGCTACGACCTGTCGCAGATTCGCGGCGCGGACATCTTCCTCACCTATTGGGGCTCGCCCTGGATCGCCCATCCGATCGTCAGCTTCCAGTTCGGCGACGGTGATCACATCGCCTTCTCGATCGAGACCCGCAAGGAGATGGGCGAGGAATATTCGGCCTCCAAGGGCTTCTTCCGGCAGTACGAGCTGGTCTACATCGTCGCCGACGAGCGCGACGTGATCCGGTTGCGCACCAACTACCGCGCGGGCGAGGAGGTCTATCTCTACCGCACCGCTGCAACGCCGGAGGCGGCGCGCAGCATCTTCCTTGATTACCTGCGCAGCGCAAACGAGCTGCACGAGACGCCGGTGTTCTACAACGCCCTCACCAGCAACTGCACCACCAACATCCGCATCCACACCAAGGTGGCGGCGGGCAACCGGTTCGCACCCTGGGACTGGCGGCTCCTGCTCAACGGCAAGAGCGATGAGTTCGCCTATGAATATGGACGCTTCATCAGCGGCGACCTGCCGTTTCCGGCCCTGAAGCAGCAGGCGCACATCAACCAGGCCGGGCGGGAGGCCGACCAGGCGGCGGATTTCTCAGCCCGCATTCGCCAGGACCGTGCCGGATTCACATCTGCTGCGGTGCAATAAAATTTCGCGAATTGACTCAGAATAGTAATCGAATTAGCGTTTCCGCCGAAACTGGTATGACAGGTATACCAACTCGCACCCGTCCTGGCCCATGACCGTCATCCGCCGCCGCAAGCTGTACGAAGACATCGCCCAGCATCTCGAGAAGCGCATCCGGGACCAGGATGTGGCGCCCGGCGACCAGCTGCCGTCCGAGCGCGACCTGATGCGCGAGTTCGGAGTCGGCCGCCCGGCGGTTCGCGAGGCGTTGTTTCATCTGCAGAAGATGGGCCTGGTGGAGTTGCGCTCCGGCGGTCGGGCGCGCGCCACGCGGCCGACGCCCAAGGTGGTGGTGGATTCGCTCGCCGGCACCGCACGCTATCTGCTGGCGGAGCCCGACGGCGTGCGTCACTTCCAGGAGGCGCGCACCTTCTTCGAGATGGGGCTGGCCCGCTACGCGGCGGAGCATGCGACCGGGGAGGATCTGGGCGATTTGCGCGACGCGCTCGAGGCCAACCGGCAGTCGCTGGGCGACATCGCCAGGTTCGAGCGCACCGACGTCGAGTTCCACCACATCCTCGCCGTCATCCCGCGCAATCCGATCTTCCAGGCGATCCACGCCGCCATCGCCGAATGGCTGGTGGAGCAGCGCCACGTCACCCTGACCTATCCCGGCCAGAACGAGACCGCCTACCAGTTCCACGCCCAGATCTATGAGGCGATCGCCGCGCGCGATCCGGATCGCGCCGAGCGGGTGATCCGCGCGCATCTCGATCAGGTGACCGGGCTCTACTGGCGGGTGAAGGGGGGCGGCGCATGAACGAATTCGTCATCATCGTTGATTTCCGCCTGAACCCGGGAGCTAAGGCGGCATTCCTGCGACTGATCCGCGAAAATGCCCGCACGTCTTGCCGCGACGAGCCGGGATGCCGCCGGTTTGACGTGTTGGCAGTACCCAACGAGGCAGAGCGCATCGTGCTCTACGAGATCTATGACGATCGCGCGGCCTTCGACGCGCATCTCAAGACGCGGCATTTCGCGCAGTTCAATGAAGCCAGCGCGAGTCTGGTAGCGATGAAGCAGGTTACTGAAATGACCATGGTTTGCGAAGGGTCGACGGCCTGAAGACCGCCGCGCTTCGATAACAAAAGCACAGGGGAGGAAACGGATGGCTGCTGCGGATTTGAAGGCGATGGCGCGTACCAGGTCGGTGAAGCTGGGGCACTTCATCGTGGAATTCGCCACGCCCGGCATCGGCCATATCATGAAGAACGCCGGCTGCGAGTTCGTGCTGTTCGACCTCGAGCATTCCGGCTTCGGCTTCGAGACGGTGAAAGGCGCCATCCGCTACTTCGAAGCGGCCGGCATCGCGCCGATCGTGCGCGTGCCGTCGAAGGAATACCACCACATCGCCCGCGCCTGCGACATGGGCGCCGAAGGCGTCATGCTGCCGATGGTCGGCAACGCCAAGGAGGCGCGCGCGATCCTGGACTGCATGAAATACCATCCGGAAGGCAAGCGTGGCGTCGCGCTCGGTGTTGCGCACGATGCCTATGCTGCTGGACCAGTGCCGAAGAAGCTGGCTGCGGCCAACAAGAAGACGACGCTGTTCTGCCAGATCGAGACCGCCGAGGGCGTGAAGAACGCCGATGCCATCGCGGGGACCGACGGCGTCGACTGCCTGTGGGTCGGGCATTTCGACCTGTCGGTCTCGCTCGGCATTCCCGGCGAGTTCGGCAATCCCAAGTTCACCAACGCGATCGACACCGTGGTGGCCGCCTGCCGCAAGCACAGGAAGGCGCTGGGCCGGCTGGTGCCGAACGTCGAGACCGGCGTCGACTATTACAAGTGGGGCTTCGATTTCATCTGCTATTCCGGCGATGTCTGGGTGCTGCAGAATGCGCTGACCGAAGCGGTCACTGCCCTGCGCGCCGGCTGCAAGAAAAGGTGACGCACCATGGCTGACACGTTCCGCGTCGCATTGTCGGGGGATTTCAAGAAGGCGGACGGCTCGCCCACCTTCCCGGATTTCGACGTGGAACCGCTGCGCAAGGCGCCAGGCGTCGAGGTCGCCTACATCGA
>DATFDU010000115.1:0-4277 GCA_035251915.1 Dongiaceae bacterium
TAGCGGACGTAGCTGGCGCCGTTGATGTCGAAGGTGGCGCCGGTCAGGTGCCGGACCTGGTCCGAGCACAGGAAGGCGGCGAGCGCGCCGCATTCCGCGGGGCTCGCCATGCTGCCGAGCGGGATGTCGGCGATGATGCGCCTGATGCCGTCGTCGTCGAGGCCGGTGTAGGCCATCTCGGTATCGGTGAAGCCCGGTGCGATCGCGAACGCCAGCACATTGTCCTTGGCGAAGCCGCGCGCAATCGTCTTGGTCAGCGCCACCAGCGCGCCCTTCGAGGCGGCATAGGGCCACTGGTCCGGCGCGTCGCCGCGATGCGCGGCGCGGCTGGCGATGTTGATGATCTTGCCGCCGCCGTGGGCGCGGAAATGCTGGATCGCCATCTTGCTGAGCTCGGCCGGCGCATGAAGGTTCACCCGCAGCACGCGCTCCCAGGCCAGCGACCACGCTGCGCTCGAGGCATCGACCGACACCGGCTCGAAGATGCCGGCATTGTTGACGACGACGTCGATCCGCGAGGCCGCGGCCGTCGCCTCGCGCCACAGCGCGGCCGGCGCATTCGCTTCGCCGAGATCGGCCTGCAGCAGATGACAGGTCGCCGGCCGGACCTCCTTCTGGATCGCCTCGGCCGCCGCGCGGCTCTTGCCGTAGTGCAGCAACACATCGCCGCCCGCCGCGGCCACCGCACGGACGATCGCCTCGCCGATGCCGCGCGAGCCGCCGGTCACCAGCACGGTCTTGCCCTTGAGATCGATCATGGCCGGAAAGCCCAGACGCCTACTCGTCCTTGGGACGGTTGGATTGCGCCAGGGTCTCGAGCTGCTTCTGCAGCGCCTGCATCTGGGCCTTGAGGTCGTCGAGGTCGGCTGACTTGGCTTCCGGCTTGGCGGCGGGCGCCGCGGCATTGCCGGGCTCGCCGCCCTGCTGGTTGCCGCGGAACGGCGACCACATGCGCATCGCCTGCTCGAAGAAGGCGATGTTCTGCTTCGACATTTCCTGGAACCGGTCGAACGGGAAGATGCCGCCGAAGCTCTCTTTCATGTATTGGCGCATCTGCTCCTGATTCCTTCCGAACGCTTCCATGCTCTGCTCCAGGTAGCGCGGCACCAGGAACTGCAGGTTGTCGCCATAGAGGCTGATCAGCTGGCGCAGGAAGTTGATGGGCAGCATGTTCTGCCCTTTGGATTCCTCTTCGACGATGATCTGGGTGAGGACGGAGCGGGTGATGTCTTCGCCGGTCTTGGCGTCCTCGACCGTGAAGTCCTGGCCCTCGCGCACCATCTGCGCCAGGTAATCGAGCGTGACGTAGGACGAGGTGGCGGTGTTGTAGAGCCGCCGGTTGGCGTATTTCTTGATGCGCACCACCGGCTTGCCGTCCTTGTCCTGACCGTTACTCATGCCAAAGCGTCCCCATCCGGTGTGCTGAATGCAGCGCAGCATAGCAGGGGAGCCCCCCCATTTGGCAATGCAATAGCTGCATTGCGAAAGGCCGGAGCCGCCCCCTATTATCGCGGGAAAAGCAGAGGAATCATGGCTGCTGATCCGCAACAAGCCGCCCGCTCGGCCGCGATGCAGGATGAGATGCAGGCAGAGCTGCAAGCCCTGGCTCGCAAGCTCCTGGATCTTTGGCAGGATCACGTGTCGGCGCTGGCCCAGGACCCGACCCTGATCGCCCAGGCGCTGAAGCTGATGGCCGCTTATGCGCCATTCCCCTGGCCGGGGATGGCGCCAACCGGAGGACCCGGCTTTGCCCCAAATCCATTCGCAGGCGGCCAGTTCCCCGGGTTCGCCCCGGGATTCCCCTTCGGCGCCCCCGGCGCAGCGGCGCCTGGGGCCGCGCCCGCTGCCGCAGCACCTGATGCTGGCGCTGGCGCTGTGGGGGAACTCAGCCGCCGCCTGGCCGAGCTTGAAGGCCGCTTGGCAGAGCTCGAAGGAGGGCGGCCAGCCAAGCCCGCTCGCAAGCGCGCTGCAAAGCCTCGCGCCGGACCTCCAAAGGGCCGATGAAGCGGCGCTGCTCGATGCCCTGACCCTGGAGGGGCATCGCCGGCTCGGGCACTTCATCGACGGCGTGCTGAGCTACCGGCGCCATCCGAACGCGCGCCGGGCATCGGACCAGCCCGTGCTGTGGCGCGAGGGCACGACGCTGCTGCGCGACTACCGGCGCGGCAGCGATGCGTCGGCGCCGCGCGTGCTGGTCATCCCCTCCCTGGTCAATCGCTACTACATCCTGGACCTCGAGCCGGAGGTGAGCTTCCTCGCCGATCTCGCCCGGCGCGGCTATGCGCCGTTCGTGGTCGATTGGGACGCGCCGGGGCCGGAGGAGCAGGGCTTCGACCTCACCCGCTACATCGCCGGCCGTCTGGAGGGCGCGCTGGATGCCGTTCGGCGCGAGCCCGGCGGGCCGATCATCGTGGTCGGCTATTGCATGGGCGGCAACCTCGCCCTGGCGCTGGCGCTGCGGCGGCAGAAGGACATCGCGGCGCTGGCCTGCCTTGCCACGCCCTGGGACTTCCATGCCGACGGCCAGACCCAGGCGCAGCTGATCGGCGCGATCGGACGCAGCATGGACCCGCTGTTCCAGGCGCTGGGCGAGATGCCGGTCGATGTGCTGCAGAGCTTCTTCGCCTCGCTCGATCCGCTGTCCATCCTCGCCAAGTTTCGCCGCTTCGCCGACATGGCAAGCGACCAGGCGCGCAGGTTCGTGGCGCTGGAGGACTGGCTGAATGATGGCGTGGGCCTGGCGGCGCCGGTCGCGCGCGAGTGCCTGACCCAGTGGTACGGCGAGAACACGCCGGCGCGCGGCACCTGGCTGATCGCGGGCGAGCCGGTGCGGCCCGAGGGGCTGCAGCTGCCGAGCCTCGCGATGGTGCCGGCGGCCGATCGGATCGTTCCACCCAAAAGCGCCCTGGGCTTGGCGCAGCGGCTGCCTCATTGCGAAACCATGACGCCGGCCGCCGGCCACATCGGCATGATGGTGGGCGGTTCGGCGCGCGCCAAGGTGTGGGACCCGCTCGATGCCTGGCTCCGGCGAATTGCCGCAAGCTAGCGCGCTTGCACCTGACACCCCGGGGCCCTAACGTCATCTCAAGAGCCGGCTCACGCGGCCAGGATCGCCTGATTTTCAAGGGAGTTTCACATGACCGACGTCGTCATCGTTTCCGCCGCCCGCACCCCGATCGGCGCGTTCAGCGGCGCGCTGTCCTCGCTGCCGGCGCACGAGCTCGGCAAGATCGCGATCGTGGAAGCGCTGAAGCGCGCCAAGGTCGAGGCGGGCGAGGTGAGCGAGGTGGTGCTGGGCCATGTGCTGACGGCCGGCGCCGGGCAGAACACCGCGCGCCAGGCGGCGGTCGCGGCGGGGATCCCGACCGACAAGACCGCCTATGTCGTCAACCAGGTCTGCGGCTCCGGCCTGCGCACCGTGGCGCTCGGCTATCAGGCGATCCGCAACGGCGATTCCGACATCGTGGTGGCGGGCGGGCAGGAGAGCATGAGCCTTTCGCCGCACTGCATGCATCTGCGCAGCGGGACTAAGATGGGCGATACCCAGATGATCGACACCATGATCCGCGACGGCCTGTGGGATGCCTTCAACGGCTACCACATGGGCATCACCGCGGAGAACGTGGCGGAGAAATGGCAGATCACCCGCGAGGCGCAGGACAAGTTCGCCACCGCCTCGCAGAACAAGGCCGAGGCCGCGCAGAAGGCCGGCAGGTTCAAGGACGAGATCGTCCCGGTGACCATCTCGACCCGCAAGGGCGACGTCACGGTGGCGGATGACGAATACATCAAGGCCGGCACCAACATCGAAGTCCTCGCCAAGCTGCGCCCGGCCTTCAAGAAGGACGGCACGGTGACGGCCGGCAACGCCTCCGGCCTCAATGACGGCGCCGCGGCGCTGGTGCTGATGAGCGCGGAGAACGCGGCGAAGCGCGGCCTGAAGCCGCTGGCGCGCATCGCCTCCTGGGCGACCGCCGGCGTCGATCCGGCGATCATGGGCTCCGGTCCGATCCCGGCCAGCCGCAAGGCGCTGGAGCGGGCGGGGTGGAAGGCCGAGGACCTCGACCTGATCGAGGCCAACGAGGCGTTTGCGGCCCAGGCCTGCGCGGTCAACAAGGATCTCGGCTGGGATACCGCCAAGGTCAACGTCAACGGCGGCGCCATCGCCCTCGGCCATCCGATCGGCGCGTCGGGCGCCCGCGTGTTGGTGACGCTGCTGCACGAGATGCAGAAGCGGAATGCGAAGAAAGGTTTGGCGACCTTGTGCATCGGCGGCG
>DATFDU010000116.1:0-4395 GCA_035251915.1 Dongiaceae bacterium
GCCGCGTCACCGCATCCCGTCGGAATCGGAGCTGGTGCGCGACCTCGGCGTCAGCCGCATGACCATCAACCGGGCCCTGCGCGAGCTCACGATGGACGGGCGGCTGATCCGCGTCCAGGGCGTCGGCACCTTCGTCGCCGAACCCAAGCCGATCTCGGCCCTGTTCGAGGTGCGTAACATCGCCGACGAGATCGCCGCGCGCGGCCGCCGCCACGGCGCGCAGGTGCTGACCCTCAAGAAGGAGAAGGCGAACGCGGACATCGCCCAGGCGCTCGGCATGAAGGCCGGCGATCCGGTGTTCCACTCGGTGCTGGTTCACGCCGAGGACGACATGCCGGTGCAGATCGAGGACCGCTACGTCTCGCCCGCGGCCGCCCCTGAATATCTGGCGCAGGATTTCACCACGCAGACGCCATACGTCTACCTGATGGCGGCCGCGCCGATCTCCGAAGCCGAGCACGTGATCGACGCGGTGCATGCGACGCCCGCCGAACGCAAGCTGCTGAAGATCGAACCCAACGAGCCGTGCCTCTGCCTCATCCGCACGACCTGGTCGAACGGCCGGCACGTCAGCTACTCGCGTTTGCTCTATCCGGGCGGACGCTATCGCCTGCGCGGCAAGTTCAAGGCGCTGTAACCGCTTCTCCCTACTGTCATCGCCGGGCCGGCGCGCAGCGTCGAAACCCGGTGACCCAAATTTGCCGATGTGCGATGGCGTCGAACTTGGGTTGCCGGGTCAAGCCCGGCAATGACGCTGAAGTTGGGAGAGAGTGCCGTATCAGCTACGCCGCGGACGTCGATGCGGCCGCCAGATCCAGCTCCCACGTCTGCCCCACCATCTCATGCCCAAAGCTCTGGTGCCGCTCCTCATCCACCAGCTTGAAGCCGCACTGCTTGTAGATGTGGATCGCGGTGACCAGGATGTCATTGGTCCACAGTGTGATCTTCTTGTAGCCGCGCTGGCGGGCGAAGCGGATGCACTCCTCGACCAGCCGCTTGCCGATGCCGAGGCCGCGCGCCTTGGGATCGACCAGCAGCATGCGCAGCTTGGCGATCTCGTTCGATTGCTTGACCAGCATGACGAAGCCGACATTCTCGCCATCCCTCTCGGCGATCCAGGCGCGCTCCCTCTTCGGGTCGAACTCTTTCAGGAACTTGGAGCCGATTTCCGCCGCCAGCGCTTCGAACGTGTCGTCGAAGCCGTACTCCTGGGCATAGAGCTCGCCGTGCCTTTGCACCGCCCAGCCGATGTCGCCGGGCTGGTGCGGTCGCAGGATGTAGGGCGCGCTGCGCTCCGGCTCCGCCGACAGCAGGCTCTCGATCTCGCTCATCGCTTGCATCAGGTGTTGCTGCTGGCGCGGGGTCAGCGCGCCCAGCATCCGCGCCATGTCGCTGCGCGAGCGCGCATTGAGCTCGGCGAACCTCTGCTGGCCGAGTTCGGTCAGGTCGAGCAGATATTGGCGGGCATCGAGATCCGAGGCCTGGCGCCGGACGACGCCCCGCTCCTGAAGGTTCTTGAGAAGACGGCTGAGATAGCCAGGATCGACGCCGAGAGACTTGGCGAGATCGGATGCGGTCGCGGCTTCGCGATGCGCCAGCTCGTAGATGATCCGCGCCTCGGTCAGCGAGAATTCGCTGCCGTTATAGCCCTCGTGCAGGACGCCGACCTGCCGCGTGTAGAACCGCGAAAAGCGCCGCACCGCCTCGACACACAATGCCTCGTCCATGCCATACCTCTTCGGCACCCCATATCGGTGCCGAAGATAACGAATTTAGTTGACTTTAGCAACTATATCAGGCGCGCCTCGATCTCGGCCAGCCAGTCCGGCTCCAGCATCCCGGTCTCGATCAGGGCGATCTCCGGGCTGAGGTAGCGGTCCTGCTCCATGGAGGGGAGCTGGGCCCGCAGCCGGCGATAGGCCGTCCCGGTCCCCTGCCCCAGCCCGAGCTTGGGCAGGAACTCGATGGCCTGGGCGGCGCACAGATACTCGATCGCCAGGATGCGCCGGGTGTTGTCGATCACCTTCAGGGCCTTGAGCGCGCCGGGCGTGCCGAGGCTGATGTGGTCCTCCTGTTGCGCCGAGGTGACGTAGTTGTCGGCGACCGCCGGCTGGCTGAGGCGCTTGTTCTCCGCCGCCAGAGACGCCGCGACATACTGCACGATCATCAAGCCGGAATTGACGCCCGGCTGTTTCACCAGGAATGCCGGCAGGCCGCTGGTCGCCGGATTGAGCAGGCGGTCGATGCGCCGCTCCGCGATCGAGCCCAGCTCGGCCACCGCCAGCGCCATCAGGTCCACCGCCATCGCCACCGACTGGCCGTGCGGATGCGCGTTCGAGATCACGCGATAGGAGTCCGGCATGCCGAGCACCAGCGGATTGTCGGTCGCGGACTTGAGCTCGATCACGATCTGCTTGCGCGCGTGATCGAGCTGGTCGCGGGTTGCGCCATGCACCTGCGGGATCGAGCGCAGCGACAGCGCATCCTGCGTGCGATGGCCGCGGAAATGCGCCATCACCTCGCTGCCCTTGAGCAGCGCGCGCAGGCGCTTGCCGACGGCGACCACGCCGGCATGCGGCTTCAGGTTCAGCACCTCTTCATCGAACGCGTCGGTCTGGCCCTTGAGCGCCTCGAACGACAGGGCCGCGATGATGTCCGCCCAGTCGGCAAGGCGCGCCGCTTCCACCACGCCGAGGCACGACAGGCCCGCAAGGCAGCGCGTGCCGTTCACCAGGCACAGCCCATCCTTCGGCCCGACATCGATTGGCTGCAGGCCAGCAGCGGCGATCGCTTCGCCGGCGGACATGCGACGCCCAGCATAGTCCGCGTCACCGATGCCGAGCAGCGCCAGGCCGATATGCGCGCCGTGCACGATGTAGCCGACCGAGCCCTGGCTCGGCACGATCGGATTGATGTTGTGATTGAGGAACGCGACCAGCTGATCGATGACCGCCGGGGTAACGCCCGAATAACCGTGGCACATGTCGTTGACCAGCGCGACCATGATGGCGCGTGTCTCCGATGCGTGCAGCGGTTCGCCGACGCCGCAAGCGTGGCTCAGCAGCGTGTTGCGCGAGATCTGCGCCAGCTCGTCCGGCGCCAGCTTGACGTCGCTCAGCGCGCCGAGGCCGGTGGTGATGCCATAGGCGCGCTCGCCGCTTTTCATGATGCGCTCGACGATGGCACGGCCGTTCTCCAGCTTCGCGCGTGCCGCCGGACCAAGCGCCAGGCGCGCGCGGCCGTGGGAAATGGCCACGATCTCCTCGCAGGTCAGCGGCGCCGCATCGCGCACGGTGGTGGGTTGGTCAAGCTGTCGAGCGGACATGGCAGGTCTCTTGTATAGACAAGTACGTATGACTTACGCCCAGCGCTCTCCGCGGTCAAAGAAAAAGGCCGATCGCGAGGACCGGCCTTCTTGAGAAATTCGAATACGAATCAGGATCAGAAGAGGCCCTCGATCTCCCCCTTGGCGTTGAGCTTGATGCTGTGCGCCGATGGCACGCGCGGCAGGCCGGGCATGGTCATGATCTCGCCGCAGATGACCACGATGAACTCCGCGCCGGCCGACAGCCGCACCTCGCGGACCGGCACCACATGGTTGCTGGGCGCGCCCTTGAGATTGGGGTCGGTCGAGAAGCTGTATTGGGTCTTGGCCATGCAGACCGGGTAGTTGCCGAAGCCCATCTTCTCCAGCTCGTGGAAACGGTCGCGCACCACCTTGTCGGCGATGATGCCCTGGGCGCCATAGAGGCTTTGGGCCACCGTGCGCACCTTGTCCCACAGCGGCATGTTGTCCGGATAGAGATAGCTGAAGCTGCTCCGCTGCTCGGTCAGCTTGACGACCGCGTGGGCGAGCTTCTCGATGCCGGCCGAGCCATAGGCCCAGTGATTGCACTCGATCGCCTCGACGCCCAGCTCGGCGCAGATCTGCCGCACCGCGTCGAGCTCGGCATCGGTGTCGGCGACGAAGCGGTTGATCGCCACCACCGGCGGCACGCCGAACTTCTTCACATTCTCGATATGGCGCGCGAGGTTCGACGCGCCCTTCTTCAGCGCCTCGACATTCTCCTTGCCGAGGTCCTCCTTGGCGACGCCGCCATGCATCTTGAGCGCGCGGATTGTGCCGACGATCACCACGGCCGCAGGCTTCAGGCCGGCCTTGCGGCACTTGATGTCGAAGAACTTCTCGGCGCCGAGATCCGCGCCGAAGCCGGCCTCTGTCACCACGTAGTCGGCGAGCTTGAGCGCCGTCGTGGTCGCGATCACCGAGTTGCAGCCGTGGGCGATGTTGGCGAACGGACCGCCGTGGATGAAGGCGGGGTTGTTCTCCAGCGTCTGCACCACGTTGGGCGCGATCGCGTCCTTGAGCAGCACCGTCATCGGCCCTTCGGCCTT
>DATFDU010000117.1:0-5588 GCA_035251915.1 Dongiaceae bacterium
GATCACCGAGTTCGCGGTCTGCTGCAGCTCCTCGGTCGGCAGCAGCATCATCCCGTACCGGTCGAAGAACGGCCCGCCGTCCGCGCGGCGCACGGTGTCGAACAGGTCGGTCCGCTCCTGCATCCTGGCGAACAGCGCGGCCGCCGCATCCTCGGTCGCGTCCGGCGTCTTGCCGTCGATCATCACCACCAGCAGGCCGGTATTCTGCGGGAAGGCGGCATTGATGCGCGCCATCTGCTGCTTCCACGGCAGCGCGGCGTTGATCATGCGCGCCGTATCGGTGTCCATGGTCAGCGTGCGCGCGGTAAAGAGCACGGCCGCGACGGTCAGCGCCAGCGCGAGCACGACCACCAGCTTGGCATGATCGACGGCCCAGGCCACCGATCGTTCAACGATACGTTCGATCATGCGGGTCTCAGACTTCCCGATAGAGCAGCAGTGTGAGGGCGGTGAGGCAGAAGAAGGTCGGCCACAGCCAGCCGGCGATGACCTTCGCCAGGCCAGCCTCCAGGCGCAGCTCCAGCCAGCGGGTCCAGCCCGACCAGATGGCGAAGACGGCGAGCGGCATGTGGGTCATCTCCAGCAACAACAGCTCTCTGACATTGGCGATGGAATGCGAATGCGTCAGGAGCATCATGCCGCCCAGCGCACAGATGAGGGGAAACACATATTTCGCCCAGCCGTTCCGCATCAGCTGGTTGCGCACGCTCCATTCGAACGCGGCGAAGGCCGTCATCAGGACCATGAATGTCTTGTGCTGGATGAACTCGGGATCGCGCAACGACTCCGCCAGCGACAGGCTGCCGGTCGGCCAGCCCTCGGCTTCCGAGCGCAGGAACAGGAAGCCGGCCAGCACGATCAGCAGCAGCGGCCAATGCCGCGCCCACGGCGCCTTCCCCGACTTCTCCAGCAGCACCAGGATGCCCATGATCAGCACGATCAGGCCGGCCCAATGGTGGTTGTATTCCGACCAGGCGATGTCCTGGGCGTTGCGCGGCAGCGGCACGCCGGCGCCAGGCACATAGGCCTGCAAGATCGCCGGCTGGTCCTCCGCCTTCTCCTCGGCCAAGGTTCTCTGCTCTTCGTAGAAGGCGAGGGTGTCGCGGCTCGGGCTGGTGAGCGCCGGCCATTTCGGCTGCAGGCGTTCCGCGATCTCCGACAGGCTGACGCGGTCGCGCGTCAGGTCGACGGCCGGCGGCAGCGAGGTCATGGAGGCGGCGACGAAAAAGATCGTGATGCCGACGCCCAGCTCCACCTCGGCGAAGCGGCGCAGGCGCAGGATCGATCCGTGCGGATTGTCGGCGAGGGCGCGCACCACGCGGAAATTGCCGTAGCCGAGGGCGAGCAGGCCGAAGAACAGCGTGGTCTTGGTGGCCAGCATCATGCCGTAGGCGGTGCCGTACATCGCATCGACGCTGCCGACATAGTGCACCAGCATGCCGATGCCGGAGACCGCGATGGCACCGACCGAGATGGCCGAGAGCAGCGAATAGCGCGCGCCGACCCGGCTGCGCAACCTGCCCGCCGGAAGCCGTCCCATCGCCGACAGGAAGCACGGCATGCCGCCGATCCACACCGCTGCGCCGGCGTGGTGCAGCGCCGTGATGCCGATCAGCAATCCGCGATCCTCGATCCGCGCCGCGGCGTGGCTGGTGGCGACTCCCGCGCCAAGGTCGACCAGCGCGAGGGCCAGCAGCAGCGGCACGCTCGGGCTCTTGCCATGGAGCAGGATCAGCATCAGGAGCGCGCCGACGATGCGCACGCTCTGTGCCACGGCGTAGTCGCCGCCCAGCGCTTCTGCGATCGTGATCTCGGCGGTACCGGCGAGGATCGTGACCTGCATCGCCAGCAGCACGCCGACTGAGATCAACAAGGCCCAGGCAAAGCAGCGCGTCAGCTGGACGGTGCGTAGCGCGAGCTTCAGCTCGTGCGCCGCGCCATGGCCGAGCGGAACGGCAACCATGGCTAGGAAAGCGATGCTGCCCAGAGTCAGGCACTGCGCCGTGCGCGCCACGCCGGAAAGCAGGACGCTCGCGAACCCGAATATGTCCAGCAGCAGGTCCATCGCCGTCGCTGATCAGTTGCCGACCATGAACGGGATGTCGCCGCGCGTGATATGTCCGTCGATCGCCAGCACCTGCCAGCGCAGCACATAGGCGCCGGGGGTGAGCGCGCCGGTGGTGCCCGCGACGACGTTGGGCTCGCCGGCCTGATCGATCGGAATTTCGGCCTTGCCGCCCGCCGGCTCGGTCACCTGCAGGCGCGAGCGCGCCTTGTCGATCCGCGAATTGAACTCGATGCGGATGGCAAGCTCACCGGGCGCGACCTGCTGATCCGCGGTCGGGGTCGCCGAGACGATGACCGCGTGGGCCGAGGCCGGCGCCGCGGCGCCCGCCGCAAGTCCTGAGGCGACCGCGATCGTAGCCAAATTAGCTATATATTTCCGCATCTTGGACTTCCCCCACGGAACCCTCGGTAGGGTTCTTAGCAGAGCTTACGCCGCTTGTCATGGCGGCGATGCGCCGGCCTCACCATTGAAAACGGCGGCGGCGTCGCCACCCTGCGCGGCCACCAGGCTGGTGACCCAGCCGCGGAGAAACTGCCGCAGGCTGAGGCCGAGGGCCGAGATGTCGGAGATGCGATAGCCGGTCGCGGTCGGCCGCAGGGTCCATTCCACCTCGATCTCGCCGAAGCGCGGTACATTGGCGGTGCTGAGGAGGTGCCGGTTGCCCTCGGGATCGATTCGCAGACCGCGCAGGGCAATCGTCAGGGTCGGCATCTCCTTGCCCGCGCGCCGCGCCAGCTGTCCCAGCTGCCGCTCCAGTTGCGCACCCGCATCGCTCAAGCCGCCCGCATCCAGCCTGGCCCCGTAGTGCCCGATCGCATACTGGGTCAGGTTCTGCCAATCCATCGCATCGCGGATCAGGATGTCCAGTTCGTCGCCGGATTTGCGCGATACCGGCGGCTTCGCGAGCATGAGGGCGCGGCCGATATTGTCCTGCAGGAAGCGTGCAGCGGGAGTCGTGGTCGGCCGTTCGTGCGCCGCGGCGGGGCCGCACAAGAGCATGAATGCGGTCATAAGACCGGCGAGGCGGGTTTGACTCGGGCGCATGGTTCCGGCACATCGTGCCGCAGCTTCTCGGCCTGCAAAAGGGGGCTTGGTGCGCCTCAATCTGGTGACGGGCGGATGCGGCTTCATCGGCCGGCATCTGGTGGGCGCGCTTGTTGCGCGCGGCGAGCGCGTGCGCGTGCTGGACTTGCGGCCGCTCGATCCCGCGATGCCGGGCGTGGATCAGGTTGTCGGCTCCATCACCGACCCGGTCGCAGTCGCGCGTGCGGTCGCTGGGTGCGAACGTGTGTTTCACCTCGCCGCCAATCCGAACCTGTGGGCGCCGGACCCCAAGAGCTTCGATGCCGTGAATCACCAGGGCACGCGCCACATGCTGGAGGCGGCGCAGAAGGCAGACGTGCAGCGCTTCGTCTACACCTCGACCGAATCGATCCTGAAAAGCTACCGCGCGCCAAAGCGGTCGGCCCGCGCGCTGATCGATGAGACGGTGGTTCTGACGCTCGACGACATGCCGGGACCGTACTGCCGCTCCAAGTTCCTGGCCGAGCAGGCGGCGCGCGAAGCCGCGGCCGGCGGCGTGCCGGTGGTGATCGTCAACCCGACCATGCCGATCGGTCCCGGCGACGATCTGCTGACGCCGCCCAGCAAGATGATCCTCGGCTTCCTCAACGGCGAGACGCCGGCTTATCTCGAGTGCGAGTTCAACCTGGTCGACGCGCGCGACGTCGCGGCCGGCCAGATCCTGGCGGCGGACAAGGGCCGGGTGGGCGAACGCTACATCCTCGGCAACGTCAATCTCAGCCTTGGCGAATTGCTGGCCGAACTGCAGCGCCTGACCGGCCTTGCGATGCCGCGGACGCGCATTCCCTACGCGCTTGCCATCGCATCCGCGCTGGTCAGCGAGAGCATCTCGAACATCACCAAGAAGCCGCCGATCGCGCCCATCACCGGCGTGCGGCTGGCGCGCACCTCGATGGCGTTCGACTGCAGCAAGGCCCGCAGCGAGCTCGGCTGGTCCTGCCGCACGCTCGAGCAATCGCTACGCGATGCGATCGGCTGGATGTCAGGGAAGGGACTGCTGCGGCGTCCCGTGGGTGGGGTTGCCGCTTGAGATGACGGTGGTGGCCTTGCCGCTTGGTTTGTCCGCCAGGTTGTAGATGAAGCCCGACGCGGGATAGACCGCGCCCCACGTGCGCGCGTCCTTGTTCCAGAACCGCAGCCGGCTCCAATCGTTGGCCGGCGACACGTCGATCACCGCCATGTTGGTGATGATGGCATCCGGCTGCCAGTTGGCGTGATCGAGCCGGATCTCGCGCTCCGACACGATTGCGGTCACCACCGCCACATGCCCGCGGCGCAGCCGCTTGGTCTTGCTCAACACCAGGACGGAGCCGAGCACCGGCAAGTTGCCGCGTGCATATTGCCCCGCGGCGGAATTCCACCAGGTGTAGGCGTCGCCGAAGATTTTGATGCCGGAGCGGGAGCGGGCGTACGGGACGCATTGCGTGCCGATGCCTGGCTTGACGGCGTAGGTCTGCAGCGAGGCGAGCGGGATCGTCTGTTCCTGCGGTGGGGGCACGGGAACTTTGACGGTGGCCGGCTTCGGCGCAGGCGCCGCGCATCCCGCCAGCAGAAGCAGTGCGGCCAAACGACCCACATGTCGCTTCCATCGCCGTCTGCCGATCTCGCGAGATGCCGCCATCCCTTTGAAATTCCTGCGCTTGCCGCTATCCGATTTTCGGCCCACTGGTTTTTCCAACGATTCGAAGGACGCAATCCCTGCGATCCTAGTCGAAATCAGAATAGTCAAAAAGACGTAGGGAAATACCATCAGTTCCAGCGGGAGACGTCCGGATCAGATTGGAGTGATCCGCTCGACCGTCTCATCAGCGTCATTCATCGCGCGACCAGAGTGCTCGCGTGCCGGGTGAAAAGGCGGGAGCTAAAGCCGGCGCCGTTGAGCGCTGGGCTTTATCTACACTTCACCTGAGTGAATTGACACTGGCCGATGGACAATCGGTCCGGGTCCAGGCATTTCTATCGGGTGGGATGGTGCAGCGCAAAAAATCAGCGCGCACACAGGTCATGCAACGACTGAATCCTGCGGAGGAAGCCCATGAATATTCACGAATATCAGGCCAAGCAGCTGCTGCGGCGCTATGGCGTGCCGGTGCCGCGCGGGGACGTCGCTCATAACCCGGCTGAAGCCGAGACCATCGCCGAAGAGCTGGACGGTCCAGTCTGGGTGGTGAAGGCCCAGATCCATGCCGGCGGCCGCGGCAAGGCCGGCGGCGTCAAGATCTGCCGCTCGGTGAAGGAGGTCGTCGCCAGCGCCGACAAGATGCTGGGCAGCCGCCTAGTCACCCACCAGACCGGCCCGCAGGGCAAAGAGGTCAAGAAGGTCTATATCGAGCAGGGCAGCGACATCGCGCGCGAGCTCTATGTCGCGCAGCTGATCGACCGCAAGACCGGCGGCGTCGCCGTCATCGCCTCGACCGAAGGCGGCATGGACATCGAG
>DATFDU010000118.1:0-7546 GCA_035251915.1 Dongiaceae bacterium
TGGCCGAAACGCCGCGCGCCTTGTTGCTCAGCGCGATCTTCGAACTGTTGAGATGCCACTTCAACCCGGCATCGCTACCCTCGGCGGCGGCATCGATGCCGGGAATGCGCAGCTCCACCGTCTCGCCCCAGGACTTGGCGGTGAGGGCGATGGCGCCGGTGATCGCGGCTGCGGTCCAGGCGCTGTCGCGGGTATTCATCCGAAAAGCGGTGGTGTCGCCTTTCAGGGTGAGAGCGCCCGCGCCGATACTGGTGCTCTTGGCGGCGTCGGCGATGCCCTTGTGCGCGATCTTGCCCTCGGCCGACAGCGCCGCCGCCAATACACCATCGACGAGCGTGACATGGACCGGGGCATTCAGCTCCGGCTGCCGGATCTGCCAACCCGAGACTGCGACGCTGTCGTCGCGCGCGGTGACCTGTGCCGTCAGGTCAAGCGCCAGCTGACCGGCGGCGAGCGCAAGAGTCGCTGCGCCGGTTGCTTGTACCTTGGCGGCGGGAGACAGGCCACCTGCCAAGTCGAGCTTGATGTTGTCGATGTCGAGCGGCAGATGCGTTGAGCGCACGTCCGCGGTCAGCGTGCCGGAGAGTGGCACCGCCATCTGTACCGTTCGAATGCCGTTGAGCTGCAATGAGATCGCCACCGGCTTGTCGTCCGGCGCCGGCGCGATGCCGGCGGCGACCCGTTCGAGCTTCACGCTGGCTTCGACCGTGCCTTCCTGCGGGGCAACCTGCGGCGCGAAGGCCCAGAGCGGCGATTGCGGCGCCAGGGTGATGTGCACATCGCCGGTCATCGTGGGCTGGTCGAGCGCGCTCGACACGTTGATCTTCGCGACGCCGCGGGTGTGGCCGCCGGCATCGGTCGCGGCCAGGTCGAGCGCGAGGGCGCCCTGGCCGAGCCGCGCCGATCCGCCGATCGAGACGCCGCCCATCGGCGTGTCCAGCGCGAGATCGAGCCGGTCGACAGAGATCGTCTCCGGCAGCGCGGTCTCGCCGGTCTGCGATCCGTCATCGTCGCCGCCTTGCATCAACGGCTCGATGTCGCCGAGGGTGACCGCACCGCCCTCGATCCGGCCATGGGCCGAGGCCTTGCCGACCACGACCGAAGAAAGGTTGCCCTCCAGATCGTAGTCCAGCCGGATGTCGCTGGCCTCGAACGGTGCGGCCTCGCCGAGCTTGACGTGATCGATGCGGGCGGACGACGTGCCGAGCTCGCCGATGGAGATCGCGACCGGCACGCCGTAAGTCCGCTCGACATAGCTGGCGATCGCCGCCTCGGCGAACGGGATGCGCCAGATCGCCACGACGCCGGCCGCCACCAGCAAAAGGATCGGCACGCTGAGCAGGCCGAGGATGACGACAGTGCGGCGGCGCATAAGTGGTTCGGCCCTCGTCGCAGGAGGCGAGATAGGGGGCGAAGTCTACCGGCCCGCATCGCCGCCGCAAAGGAGGCTTGCCGGGCCCGCTCCCGGCCAGCAAGATGGCAAGGGTCAGGTGAATCGAGGCGAGCGGCCGCTAGGATGAAATCGGGGACTTGGATCGCAGCGCTTGGCCTTTCCTGGCTTGCGTGCCTGGGGGCCGCGGACAGCGCGCTGGCCGATCCGGGCAAGCTGGCGCGGGCCGATTGCTGGTTCAAGGCGCCGGAGAAGATCAGCACCCGCTGCTATCGCCTCAGCGTTCCGGAAAGCCGCGCCGGGCGCAGCGACGTGACGCTCGAGTTGCCGGTGGTGGTGATCTCGGTGCCCGAGGCGCGCAAGCGCGAGGACCCGGTCGTCTACCTGGCCGGCGGGCCCGGCGATGGCGCTTGGCTGGATGCCGACCGCATCGATTTCTGGTGGGAGTTCGTGGCCGACAACGCCTGGGTGAACGAGCGCGACCTGGTGCTGATGGACCAGCGCGGCACCGGCCTGACCCAGCCGCGCATGGATTGCCCGGAGCAGGAGGTCGCGCAGATCCGCTCGCTCGGCTTCGGCCTCAACCGAGAGGCGGCGCGCCAGGCGTGGGTGCAGGCGGCGGCGGAGTGCCGGGCGCGGGTGGAGAAGGAGGGGCACGATCCGCTTTCGTACACCAGCAGGGACAGCGCGACCGATCTGCACGACCTGAAGACTGCGCTGAAGCTGCAGCAGTGGAACGTCTATGGCCTGTCGTACGGGACGCGGCTGGCGTTGACTTATGCGCGCGACTATCCGCACGACCTGCGCACCCTGATCCTGGATTCGGTTTATCTGCCGGAGTCGGCCTTCCTGGAGGACGATGCCTGGCGCACCGATCGCGCCTTTCGAGTGGTGCTCGACGGCTGCCGCCGTTCAACCGACTGCAACAAGTGGTATCCGAACCTGGAGCAGCGCCTGCTGGCGCTGGTCGAGAAGCTCAACACGACGCCGATCGAGCGCGAGGTGGAGCTGGAAAGCGGCAAGCGCGCCAAGGTGGTGGTGACCGGCGAGCTGCTGCTCAACTATCTGTTCCAGAATCTCTACAACCGCGCCGGCATCGAGGCGGTGCCGCAGATCATCGATCTGTTCGAGCAGGGCTCGCAGGCCGCCATCACCAGCGAGGTCGGCTATCTGGCGGATCTCTATGTCGACCGGCCAGACTGGGGCGATGCGCTGAGCCTGTCGATCGACTGCCACGAGGAGGTGCCGTTCAACGACCTCTCCAAGCTGCGGCGCGCATACCGGCGCTATCCCCTGCTGAAGAGCTTCGCGGAGGATGAATCCTGGGGCGTCGCCTGCGACAAGTGGCCGATGGGGCCGCTCGACCCGGTGGAGAACCAGGCGGTGTACTCCGACGTGCCGTCGCTCCTGCTGGCCGGACTCTACGATCCGATCACGCCGCCGCAGTATGCGCGGCTCGCCGGCAGCCGCCTGGTCAACAGCTTCTATTTCGAGTTTCTCAGCGCCGGCCATGACGTGCTCAGCAACGAGCCCTGCGCCGGCGAGCTGGCCAAGCAGTTCCTCGAGGATCCGATGCGCATGCCGAGACACGCCTGCCTCGGACGCCTGAGGCCGCCCGAGTTCCGCGCGCCGGCAGGATAGCGGTTCAGGCGCCGACGCGGGCGAAATCCATGAACCAGTTGGTCTCCCACGTTGCGCCGCCGTCCGGCGAGAAGGCCTGCTCCCACCGCGCCGACTTGGGCGTGATCTCCGACCAGCGGAAGCGCACCTTGATCGGCCGGCCGTTGAAGGTCTCGTCGGCGAAGAAAGTCCCGATCCCGTCCTTGAAGCCGCCGCGCATGGGCGTGTCGATGGTGAGGTAGCGCGCATCGAGCCACCAGATCAGCCACTGGCCGGCCGTCTCGTCGAGGGCGCGGAGAGCGACGGCGCGATAGGTCCCGCCGGGCAGCTCGAGCACATTGTCGTCCACGTTGCCCTTGCCGCCGAGCGTGGTCCAGTTGACGCAGGTCCCGCCGAATTCCTCCCACTCGGTGCAGCCGGCGAGACGCTCCTTCAGCCGGCGGTGCCGGACGTTCCAGCGCCCGACCAGGAAATCCCAATCGTGCAGATCGAAAGCCTCGGTCACGTACGCCTCCCCTATGACGATGGAGGCCCACGATATCGGGCAAGGCCGTCACCGGATGTCAGGTGTTTGCGATCGGCCCGGAGACCGCCGCGGCGCTGCGGCCTTAGAACCGTTGACCCTTCAGCTCGTCGGTGGTGACGACGCGATTGCGGCCGCGGCGCTTGCCGACATACATCACCTGGTCGGCGGCGTGCAGCACGCCGGCGACGCTGTCGGCATCCTGCGGATAGAGCGCGATGCCGATGGTGGCGCCGATCGAAAGCTCCTTGTCGCCCGCCGGAACGCTGAGTTGCAGCGCCTGGCGAACCCGCTCTGCAACGGAGAAAGCAATCTCGCGCGCTTCCTCGGGCGGGATCTCCACGATGACGGCGAACTCGTCGCCGCCCAGGCGCGCGGCGAAATCCTCCTGCCGCATCGCCGTGCCGAAGGTACCCGCCACCTGTTGCAGCAGGGCATCGCCGGCCTCGTGGCCCAGCGTGTCGTTGATCTCCTTGAACCGGTCGAGGTCGACGAACAGCAGCGCGATGGTCGACCCGCTGCTGCCGGCATACTCGACGCGCCGCTTCAGCTCCTCCTGGAAGGCGAGGCGGTTGGGCAGGCCGGTCAGCATGTCATGGGTGGCGAGATAGTCGCTGCGCTGCTTCTGCTCGGCCAGCTCTTCCGCCAGCTCGACCGACTGGCAGGCCTGGCCCTCGAGCACCGAGTGCGTCATCTCGATATCCGCCAGGAACCGCTTCAGCTCTTCTTCGCGCTGGACGGCGTCGCGCTTGAACGCCTCGTGCATGGTTCGCTCGCAGGCCAGCTCGGTTTCCAGCGCGTTGATGCGGACCTCGCGCGGATCGATCGCAGCGGGCTCGAGCGCGAAACCGGTGTTGCGTTTCTGGAGCAGCATGCCGGCGGCTGCGCCCGCAAGTGCGCCGGTGATACCGGCCATGATGGGGAAGGACTCGTGCAGGACGACGGCGAGAGCCGCGCCGGCAGCCGCGCTGATGACCGGCACCAGCGTCTCGCGTGCATCGACCGACGATCCAGAGTCTGATTTCGAGATGACCATGTTCCCCAAAACACAGTGCGACCGAACAGCGCAATCATACTAGCCGAAAGTAGTAGGCGACAGAGCGTACAAACATCCCCCGGGGTGAGGAAAACAAAAAAGGGCGGCTCTTCTAGAAGCCGCCCTAATTGCGCAGAAAATTTTCGGTAATTCTACGAAGCCGCCGCGACCGCGCGCGACGCCATCACCGAGACGAGATGCGCGCGATAGGCCGCGGTCGCGTGCAGATCGCTGTTGAAGTTGTCGGCCGCAAGCTTCACGGCTCTCGCCGCGTCGGGCGTGAAGTTGGCGCTGAGCGCGCTTTCCAGTTCCTTGGAGCGGAAGGCGCACGGGCCGGCGCCCGTCACCGCGACGCGCACGCCGCTGCCGGCTTTGGCGACAAAGACGCCGACGATGGCATAGCGCGAGGCCGGGTTCGGGAACTTGGCATAGCCCGCCTTGTCCGGTTTGGGGAAATGAATGGCGGTGATGATCTCGCCATCGGCAAGCGCCGTCTCGAACATGCCCTTGAAGAAGTCGTCGGCCCTGATCTCGCGCTTGTTGGTGCGGATCGTGGCGGCAAGCGCGAGCACGGCAGCGGGATAGTCCGCCGCCGGATCGCTGTTGGCGACCGAGCCGCCGATGGTGCCGCGGTTGCGCACCTGCGGATCGCCGATCCCGCCCGCCAGGACGGCGAGGGCGGGGATGGCCTTCTGCACCTCCGCCGAGCGATGGACGTCGGCATGCGTGGTCATGGCGCCGATGGTGATGCCCGCGCCCTCCGCCTTCACGCCCTTGAGCGCGGCGATGCCGCCGAGATCGACCAGGTCGCTCGGCTGCGCCAGCCGCTGCTTGAGCGTCGGGATGAGGGTCATCCCGCCCGCGACGATCTTCGCGTCGCTCTTGCTGGCGATCAGGCCGGCGGCATCCGCCGCGGAGGCCGGCCGGTGATACTGGAAGTCATGCATGGTCCGTCCTCCCCTTATTCCGCCGCCAGCTTGGCGGGCGCGTTGTGGATCGCCTGCCAGACCTTGAGCGGCGTCGCCGGCATCGAGATGTCGCTGACGCCGAGCGGCGACAGCGCGTCGAGCACCGCGTTGATCACCGCTGGCGGCGAGCCGATGGCGCCGACTTCACCGACGCCTTTGGCGCCGATCGGATTGTGCGTGCACATGGTCGCGTGCGTCGCCACCTTGAAGTTCGGCACGTCGTCCGCGCGCGGCATGCAATAGTCCATCAGCGATCCTGTCAGCAGCTGGCCGGACTTCTCGTCATAGACGCAGTTCTCGAGCAGCGCCTGCCCGATGCCCTGCGCGACCCCGCCATGGACCTGGCCCTCGACGATCATCGGGTTGATCACCCGGCCCACATCGTCGACCGCCGTGAAGTTGACGATGGTGGTGACCCCAGTGTCGGGGTCGACCTCGACCTCGCAGATGTGGCAGCCGCCCGGATAGGTGAAGTTGAGCGGATCATAGAACGCGGTCTCCTCGAGCCCGGGCTCCAGCTCGGTGATCGGGTAGTTGTGCGGCACATAGGCGGTCAGAGCCACCGTGCCCCACGGCACGTTCTTGTCGGTGCCCGCGACCGTGAACACGCCGTTCTTGAACTCGACGTCGGCGACCGATGCTTCCATCAGGTGCGCGGCGATGCGCTTGGCTTTGGCGATGATCTTGTCCATCGCCTTGACGATCGCCGAGCCGCCGACCGCGAGCGAGCGCGAGCCGTAGGTGCCCATGCCGAACGGGATCTTGTTGGTATCGCCGTGCGACACCTCCACGTTCTCGATCGGGATGCCGAGGGTGTCGGAGACCAGCTGCGAGAAGGTCGTCTCGTGGCCCTGGCCGTGGCTGTGGGTGCCGGTGAAGACGGTCACCGAGCCGGTCGGATGGACGCGGATCGAGCCACATTCATAAAGGCCGGCGCGGGCGCCGAGGCTGCCCACCACCGCCGACGGCGCGATGCCGCAGGCTTCGAGGTAGGTCGAGATGCCGATGCCGCGCAGCTTGCCGCGCTTCTTCGCCTCCGCGCGGCGGCTTTCGAACTCGGCCCATCCGGATGACTTCAGCGCCATCTCGAGCGTGGAGTGATAGTCGCCGCTGTCGTACTGCAGCGCGACCGGCGTCTGGTACGGGAACGCGTTGGTCGGGATGAAGTTCTTCCGGCGGATTTCCACCCGATCCATCTTCATCTCGCGCGCCGCCTTGTCGACCAGCCGCTCCAGCAGATAGGTCGCTTCCGGCCGGCCGGCGCCGCGATAGGCGTCGACACAGACGGTATTGGTGAACACCGCCTTGACCTCGGCATAGATCGCCGGCGTCGTATAGACGCCCGCCAGCAGCGTGGCGTAAAGATAGGTCGGCACGCAGGGCGCGAAGGTCGAGAGATAGGCGCCCATGTTGGCGATGGTGCTGACCCGGAGGCCGAGGAACTTGCCGTCCTTGTCCATCGCCAGTTCGGCATGGCTGACATGGTCGCGGCCCTGCGCGTCCGTGATGAAGGATTCGCTGCGCTCCGCCGTCCACTTGATCGGACGGTTGATCTTGGCCGAGGCCCACGTCACCAGCGCCTCCTCCGCGTAGTGGAAGATCTTGGAGCCAAAGCCACCACCGACGTCCGGCGCCACCACCCGCAGCTTGTGCTCCGGGATCTGCAGCACGAATGCGCCCATCAGCAGGCGGATGACATGCGGGTTCTGGCTGGTGGTGTAGAGCGTGTATTCGCCGGTTGCACGATCGTAGTCGCCGACCGCGGCGCGCGGCTCCATCGCGTTCGGAACCAGCCGCTGGTTGACCAGGTCGATCTTGGTGACATGGTGCGCCTTGGCGAAGGCCGCGTCGGTCGCCGCCTTGTCGCCCAGGTGCCAGTCGAAGCAGGTGTTGTTCTTGGCGTCCGCCCACACCTGCGGCTTGCCGGACTTGTCGGCGTCGGCGGTCGAGATGATCGCCGGCAGCGCCTTGTAGGTGACGTCGATCTGCTCGGCGGCGTCCTTGGCTTG
>DATFDU010000119.1:0-2849 GCA_035251915.1 Dongiaceae bacterium
GGTACCGGTTACTTCGCCCGCACAGAGATCATCGAAGCGTGGCCGTCGGCGAAGCGCGTCTATGACCTGATCGGCGGCCTGGTGGATACGTCCGCCTCGACGCTCGACGTCGGCATCCTGCAGGTCGTTCGCCAGCCGGTCGACGGCATGGACATGCTCGTGCTGCAGGGCGAGATCACCAATCGCAGCGCGGAAGCGCAGGCGGTGCCGCCGCTGCAGGTGACGCTGTTCGATGCCAACGATCAGGGTGTGATGTATTGGACTTTCGCCAGCGAGCAGGCGGTGCTGCAGCCCGGCGAAACCGGCCGCTTCCGCACCCAGGCGATCAACCCGCCCCGCGCCTTCGACCGCACCGCGGTCACCTTCGTCGACGGCGGCTAGCCGAACTTCGCCGATTGAGCGGGTTTGGAAGACCTAACCATTTGATATTACAACACCGCCCGCCGAAGGTCTGCACTACAGCGGGGCGTCTGGGGAGATCTGACTGGCGGTGATCTTAGGTGGTGGTTGAGGCGGAAGATCGAGCTTCAGTTTGTCGAGGAGCAGTTTGAGTTCGGGCTCCGGCTCGGTGTAGCGCGAGAGCAGGAGTTCGCGGCCGTCGGTGGTAGGCAGGTGTACATCTATCATCTGCACGGCGGCGAACTTCTCGAGTGCGCTGCGCGGCGTCAGGCCTGGCGCCAGCGCATGCAGTCGGCGGGCCAGAGTGACGTGCAGGCAATAGGCCAGGAAGGCGATGAAGATGTGGGCCTCGATGCGTGTCTCGTCCTGATGGAAGATCGGTCGGATCGCGAGGTCGCCCTTCAGGTTCTTGAACGCCTCCTCGACGCTCACGAGCTGCAGATACAAGCTCCACAGCTTGGCCGGATCGGCCTCGGTCAGATTGGTCCGCAAGAGATAGCGCCCTTCGCGCCGGCGCGCCTGGCGCAGCTTGGTGCGGTCGAGCCGATAGGTGAAGATAGCCCTGTTCGGTGCCACCTCGATCGCGACCAGGCGCCATGCCGTCGGCACGTGTTGGCGCGCGGCGCCGAGCTTCATCAGCAGCTCTTCGCGCGTCAGCTTCATGCCGGCGAGTTGCTTGAGGCGCTGCCACAGCCACTTCAACTGCCGCCGGCGCATGGCCCGCTCCTTGGCGACGCGATCGCGGCTCTGGGCAAAGACGTACAGCTCGCCATCTTGCGGCAACAGTTTCACCTGCACCCCTGGCCGGGCCTCGGTCCACGGCTTGGCGAGCAGGTCCTTCTCCAGGCGGCCTAAACGGCCCTTGGGCGTCCCCACCAGATACTGAACCGGTGGATCGGACTGCCGCATCTGCGCCAGCACCTCTTCTGTCGGAACGCCGCGATCCATCAGCCAGACGCGCCGCGCCTTGCCGTACTGCCGTTCGATGCGATCGAGGAACCCCTTGAGCGTCGTGTTGTCCGCGGTATTGCCCGGCAGTACCTCGTAGGCCAGCGGCAAGCCTTCCGGCGTCACCACCAGCGCGATGATCACCTGCACGCAGTCCGGCCGATGGTCGCGCGAGTAGCCGTGCCGCCGCTTGTCGCCCTCCGCAAACGGCGGGGCAGCCTCGAAGTAGGTGCTGGTCAAGTCGTACAGCAGCACGTCGAAGCTGGCGTTGAACAGATCGCGCCAGCGGCCCACCAGGTGGTCGAACACCGCCGGCTTGTGCGCCAGCAGCCGGTCGTGACAGCGATACAGCTTGTGGCTCTCCGAAAGCCCGGCATCCTCGCCCAACAGATCCGCCAAGGCGCTGCGCTGGAACCATTCCCGGTGCAGGCGCCACTCGCTGCCCGGCGCGATCAGCCGGTACGTCACCAGCACGAACAGCACCTGATCCCAGCGCGTGCCCTTGCGGCTCACAGGCAGCCGCTCGCGCCAGAAGCGGTCGAGCTGCAGCTCGCGCCACAGCGTCAATGCCAACCAGCACGCACCCCATTGCCGCGGCCGGGCGAGCCGCAACTGCGACAGCTTCAAACCGATGATCGAGGCATCCGGCAGCAGACCTTCACAACGATCTTCCGGAAACAGCGCCAGCGTCCGTGGCCGCTCGGCACCCTCCTCCATGACCTCGATCGATTTGCGCCATGCCAGTTCCTGCGTGTCGTTGATCTCCCCCAGGTACAGCACGTGCCGCTGCACCACCCGGCCGCCGACACGCTGGTTCTCGACAACGCTCCAGTAGCGATGCTCCTTACCGTCCTTCTTGCGAATCGTGGCGCGCAAAAACATGACGGCTGCCAATTATCAGAACAGCCGTCGCCATGAAAATGGGGTAGGTCTTCACTACAGCCGGTTTCGCCCCGCTCGACCCCGCCAGATCAATCACTTGGCGTCCGAAAATACCAAAAACAGAAGTCGAATCGGCGAAGTCAGGTTAGCCACGGCCGGCGGCTGACGTCCCTTCACCCTTTCCGGGCCCGTCCTTGTTCGACCGCAGGAAGAACAGCTGCACCAGCCGGCCGTCCTCGATCGAGTTTCCGAAGCCATCGCCGGCGCTGTGCCAAAGCAGCGGGCGAAACAGCACGAGCCTGTTGAAGCGCATCGGCACGGTCAGCAGCGGCTCCCACTGCCTCTCGTCGTTCGAGTCCTGTCCGAGGATCCGGTCCAGGGCCTCCCGCGGCGTCTCGGCATTGCAGCGTGCGAGGTCGGTGGCGGCCATCGGCGCATGGTCGGTGCCGGTCGCACGATGGCGAAAGAAATGAGTGCCGCCGCAGCACTGTTCGGGTCGATTCAAGTAGAGAACGCCGGACCAGTCGACTCCCACATCGACATGGACGCAATAGCGGCCGACATCGCCGGCCAATGTCAGCCGCAGCGCCCCGTGCGCGCGATCGGATGCGCCGGTCAAC
>DATFDU010000120.1:0-5798 GCA_035251915.1 Dongiaceae bacterium
TCGATGGTGCCGCCTTCCTGCTCGATGATCGCGCCGAGCAATCCGAAATGACGGTTGAGCAACGCCGCCAATTTGGCGGCAGGCCGGCCTTCCGCGATTCCCGAGAAGCCGACGATGTCGGTGAACAACACCACGATGTCCCGCTCGCGCGAGATCAGTTGATCGCCGCTCTTCATCAACACCGGCGTCAGCGAGCGCGGGATATAGTTGCTAAGCCACTGCAGGCCGTTGCGCATCGCACGCTGCGCCTCGACCGCGCGCTCAACCTCCTTGATGCGGCTGGACTTGATCTCGAGCGGCGTGAAATCGAGCCGCGCCAGGCGCTGGCCGGCCTGCGACAGAATGATCATCGGCTTGGCGATCGAACGGCCAAGCCAGTAGGCCAGCCCGAGCGCGATCACCAGCACGATCAGCGCGAACGGAATGGCGCGGTTGATCGAGGAATAGGATCGTTCGACCCAGGTCTGGGGCAGGTGATAGCCGACGATCCAGCGGTCCGGCCCATAGCCGCCGAGGCGGCGATAGACGATCAGATGTGTGCTGCCATCGGGCAGGGTCACGCTCTCGATGGTGTCCTCCTCGCGCCGCTCATTGCCGGAGGGGGGCCATGGCACCGCGGATAGAACCGGGTCCGGAAATTCGGTGCGCGCCGGCAAGATCGCATCAGCGGCCCAGCGGCGGCCTGGCGGCACGTCGGTCGCGATGCTGCCATGCATCAGGATGCGGCCCTCTCCGGTCAGCACGAACGGAACGACGCCGCTCGCGCTGCGCGAGAGCCGTGCCAGCCGCACGGAGGCGGATCGCGTCGAAACGGCCGCGCCGACGATGCCGACCATCTCGGCGTCGCGAAACACCGGCGCCACCGCGATCAGCAGCGGTCCGTCGGACCAGTTGAACAGCACCGGCTTGGACCAGAATGGGGTGCCGCGGCGCTTCGCTTCCTCCAGGATTTCCGGAACCTGATGCTCGTCCTGCTCCTGCGTCACCCGCGCGCTGTAGCCGCGGCCGTTGTCGTTGAGACCGGCCCACACCATGCGCCGATCCAGGCCGACATAGGCGACAGCGCGCAACTGGCGCACCGCGGCAAGCGAGCCCAGCAGCAAGTCCTGGAGCCGTTGATTGTCATCGGGATCGACCTGGTCACGGCTCAGGATATCCGCAAGGAAACGTGCCTGGTCGGCCGCCGGCTGCAGTTGCGATTCGATCGTCTCGGTCAGCTGGGCGAGGCCGGAGCGGCCGAGGTCCCGGACCAGCTGGTCTGCGGACGAGAGGCCCGCCAGGTAGAAGCGCACGCCAATCACCAGCGCCATGACGCTGGTCATGCCGCCGAGCACCAGCACCAGCACCAGCCAGATCGGCATGCGCACGCGGCGCTTGGCACCTCGGCTGCCCGGCGTGGTGAGCGTGGTCATGAGTGCGTGCGCAGATCCGCCAACGTCATGCCGCGTTGTAGCACAGTTGGCGGCGGTGCGAGATGCGGATCGCCGGCCGGCCGCTCAGCCGCGAGGTGATAGGCGTGACGCAAGCGCTATGAAGCCGCCCCGCCGTCCTGAACGACGATCTTCACCTTCTGTCCCGCCTGCACCTGCTGGCCATTGATGAGGCCGTTCAGCACGCGGAACCAGCCCTCCTTCTCGTCGGCAATCGCCATGCGGCCGGACAGCGACTGGACGGTGTCGCCCGCCTGCACGGTCACGATCCGGATGCGCCGCGGCTTGTTGTATTGCGCGGCCTCGCTGGCGTCGATGTTGCGGAAGCTGCTGGCGATCTTCTGGAAGTCGCCGTCATGGCGGGCGCCGAGATCGGCGAGCGACAGGAACACGAACTCATAGACCTTGCCGCTCGGGTGGCGGATCAGCACCGCGCGGTAGTTGGCGTTGCCGGAGCTGGTGTTGACGCGCGTGACGGCGGTCACCGCCTCCATGCCGTTGACGGTGAATTGCTCGATGTTGTCAAAGACGATCCGGCCCTTGGGGTCGTAGTTCTGCATCGCCGCGGTCAGGCTGCCCGACGGTTGCGGGCTGGCGAGGGTCAGGTTGCCGAGCGTGCCCTTTGGACCCTTGATCGCAACCACGTCGGGCATGTTGATCAGCTTGTAGCCGCTCGGGACGTCGAACGCGAAGCGCAGCGGCGGATGCACGAACTTGCCGCCGGCGATCACGCCCTGCGATGGATCGTCGCCGAACATCATGCCGTCGATCTTGGAAAGATAGATGTCGCGCTCCAGCATCGCGCCGGGCTGAGCGCCGCCGGCTTCCTGGATCGCGCGCTGCACGCGATCGACCGTGCGCGGATGCGAGGCCAGCATGTTGGTGTCGTCGACCACGTTAGGGTCCTTGCCGGCGAGCTTCGCCTCCAGCTGGGTCTGCGAACGCAGCGCGGCGAGGAAGCTGGCCGAGGCCTGCGGATCATAGGTCGCGCGCTTCATGTAGCGCACGCCGAGCGAGTCGGCCTCGAACTCCTGCTCCTGCGAGTAGCCGGCCAGGCGCACCTGGCCGTATTGCGAGGCAAGGCCGCCGGCGAGATTGGCACCGGTCTGGCCGCCGAGCACCGCGCCGAGCAAGGTAGCACCGAGGACGCCGAGTTGGGTGGTCTGCGCCTGCCCGGCGCGCTCCGCCGTGTGGCGCGCGGTGATGTGGCCGGTTTCGTGGCCCAGCACGCTCGCCACCTCCGCCTCGTTGTTGGCGAGGGCGAGCAGGCCGCGCGTGGTGTAGACGTAGCCGCCCGGCACCGCGAAGGCGTTGACGTCGGGCGTGTTCAGCACCGTGAAGGTGTATTTGACGTCCTTGCGCTCGGAGGTCGCGGCGATGAACTGGCCAACCGAGCTGATGTAGGTGGTGAGTTCGGGCTTTTCCTTATACTCGCCGCCGAACTCGGCAAGAATCTTGGGATGCTCCTCGCGCCCAAGCTGGGCTTCCTGCTGCTCGGAAATCGGCGTCGAAAACGTGCGCCCGGTCGCTGGGCTGGTTCCGGTGCCGCAGCCGGCCAGGGCGCCGAAGGCGGCGGTCAGCAGGGCAAGCTGGCGCCATGTCGGGGTGGCTTTGGTCCTGGTCATGGCGATCCGCTCCTTCAAGTCCCTGCGCTTCGATCCCGCCGCTGCGGGCGCTGTTTCGAGCAACGAGTCTATCGTCCTGCTGGTTCCCGCACCAAGAGGCTCCAAAAGGAACAAAGCTTCAAAAGGGTGTGACGACACCTGCCCGGTCTCGGATTTGGGGGTTGAGGGAACCGGACCAGCCACTTACAACCTCTCGAGCACCTCCAGATCGGATATCAGCGCGCAATGCCCGCCAAGGACTTGTTCCCCGAAATCGAGCCCTATGACACGGGCTTTCTGTCCCCGTCCGCGCCGCACCGGATGTACTATGAGCAATGCGGCAACCCAAGGGGCGTCCCGGTCGTCTTCCTGCATGGCGGTCCTGGCGCCGGAGCCAATGCCACGCACCGCCGGTTCTTCGACCCCGCCTTCTATCGGATCATCATCTTCGACCAGCGCGGCAGCGGCCGGTCCCATCCCCTCGGCGAAATCAAGGACAACACCACGCCGCACCTGATCGACGACATGGAGCAGCTGCGCATGCATCTTGGCATCGATCGCTGGTTCATGTTCGGCGGCTCTTGGGGCTCGACCCTTGCCATCGCCTATGCCGAGCATCATCCGCAGCGGGTGCGCGGCCTCGCGCTGCGCGGCATCTTCCTGTGCCGCAAGTCGGAGATCGACTGGTTCCTTTATGGTCTGCGCGAGTTCGCCCCCGAGGCATGGCGCGCCTTCGCGGGCCATTTGCCCGAGAACGAGCGCGGCAACATCCTGGAGGCCTATTGGGACCGGCTCAGCAATCCCGACCCCAAGATTCACATGCCGGCGGCGCGCGCCTGGAGCGTCTACGAGGGCGCCTGCTCCACCTTGCTGCCGAGCCCGGAGACGGTGCGTGCCTTCTCCGCCGATGCGCTGGCGCTCGGCCTCGCGCGCATGGAAGCGCACTATTTCCGCAACAGCATCTTCCTGCCCGAGAACTACCTGCTCGACAACATCGACCGCATCCGCAGCATCCCGACCTTCATCGTGCAGGGCCGCTATGACCTGGTCTGCCCGGTGCGCAGCGCCGACGACCTCGCCCGCGCCTGGCCGCAGGCCCGCTACACCATCATCCCCGATGCCGGCCACTCCGCCATGGAGCCAGGCACGCGCTCGGCGCTGGTCGCGGGGATGGAAGCGTTCAAGAGCGTGGCATAGAGCCTGCCGGAATCCCTTGTCCCCTGCGGCCAAGCTGGCCTAGGCTTTGCTCCTCGAGTTCCGCATCAGACGGAGCCGGACAGGGGGCACCATGGCGCAAGACAAGCCGAAGCTGCGCAGCCTGACGGACATCTATTCGTTCCTCAGCGCCAACCGCACGCCGATCTATTTCGTGACGCCGGTTCCGTTCAACCTGCTGGGGCTCGACCAGTGGGTCGGCGGACTCGAATACATCACCTATTTCGACTCATTCGACGGCTATCATCCGCGCTGCTTCACGCCGCAGGAGACGGGCCCGCGCGAGTTCCGCTCCATGGAGGAGGTCGGCAACTACCTGCTCAGCCACAAGGAGGTGGTCGACCACATCCGCAAGCGCGGCAAGACCGGCAAGGTCATGTTCATCATGTTCGACGAGGAATCCGAGCGCCTGGTCAAGGAGCTCGGCCTCGAGATGGCGCTGCCGCCGGCGAAGCTGCGCGTGCACATCGATTCCAAGATCGTCACCACCCGCCTCGGCAACGAAGCGGGCGTCGCCAGCGCGCCCAACACCATGGGCCGCGCCGACAACTTCGAGGAACTGATGGCCCTGGCCGAAGGCGCGAAGCTCGGCCGCGATCTGGTGGTGCAGACGCCGTACGGCGATTCCGGGCGCACCACGTTCTTCATCAAGACCCGCGACGACTGGGACAAGTTCGCGGTCAAGATGAAGGGCGAAGAGCTGAAGGTGATGAAGCGCATCAACCACCTGCCCGGCACGGTCGAAGGCTGCGCCACGCGCCACGGCACGCTGGTCGGGCCGGTGATGACCGACATCACCGGCTTTGCCGAGGTGACGCCGTACAAGGGCGGCTGGTGCGGCAACGACATCACGCCCGACATCCTGCCCAGGCGCGTGCAGGACAAGGTGCGCCAGATGGTGAGGAAGCTCGGCGACCGGCTCTGGCAGGAAGGCTACAAGGGCGTGTTCTGCTGCGACTTCCTGGTCGATACCGATGACCACGAGGTTTATCTCGGCGAGCTCAATCCGCGCATCAGCGGCGCCTCGCCGCCGACCAACCTCATCACGACCACCTACGGCGGATGCCCGCTGTTCCTGTTCCATCTGCTGGAGTTTCTCGACGTCGATTGGGAGGTCGACCTCGAGCAGGTGCAGGCGCGCTGGACCGATTATGCGCCATGGTGCCAGCTGATCCTGAAGCAGACCGAGGACAAGGTGGAGCTGATCACCAAGGCGCCGCCGACCGGCATCTGGCGCATGAACCAGGACGGCAATGTCAGCTTCGTGCGGCGGGCCGGGCAGTTCACCAGCGTGGGCGACGAGAAGGAAGCGTTCTATCTGCGCGTCTACGGCGCCGGGCAGTACCGCTATTACGGCGCCGACCTCGGGATCCTGGTCAGCCACGGCCGCTTCCAGACCGATGACCGCAAGCTGATCGACCGCGCCAAGCTGTGGAACGCCGGCATCAAGGCGCAATTCCACGGCATCGCGCCCGCGCCGGACGCACCGCCGGTGCCGCCGCAGGCCTGGTGGGGGAAGATGTTCTAGCCAGCCCAAAGAAAGTCCCTC
>DATFDU010000121.1:0-5287 GCA_035251915.1 Dongiaceae bacterium
CAATGGCACGCGCGTCGGCCCGGTGCGCCACCCCACGCTCCGGTCCCGCTCCAGCATCCCCCCATGCATCGGGACCTTCAGGGTGCGACGCGCGTCGCCATTGCCTTTTTCTCGGCACGATCGGGAGAATTTCATGGTGAAATCCAGTCTTATGGCCGCGGCGATGATGCTCGCCGTGGCGGGCAGCCCCGCATATTCCCAGACCGCGACGCAGGTGCCCACAAGCCTGTCGCCGGACACCAGTGACACCAATATGGTCGGCGTTCCCGGATGTCACTTCGGCGAGCAGATCGACAACACGACTGCTGATGACGCGATGAGATTTGCGGAGGCCGCCGGCTACACCTCCGTCACCGGTCTCAAGAAATCCTGCGACAACAACTGGCACGGCCAGGCCATGTTGAACGGCGCTCCAGTCAACGTCATGATCAGGCCGGATGGCCGCGTGGTGCAGGAAGGCTCCTAGGCTCCCAGCGGTGGCGGCCCCTTCAACTCGATCACATTCCCTGACGGATCGCGGACGTAGAGCGACAGGCTCTCGCCGCGACTTCCGCCATGCACGCCCTCTTCGATGATCTCGACCTGGTGGCGCGCGAGATGCCGGCGCAGCGCCCCTTCGTCATGGACGCCGAGCGCCAGGCACAGGTGATCGAAATTGCGGCCGCCAGCGACCGGCGGCTTGGCCCACCTTGCCTCCGGCACTGCGATATCCACCAGGTCGATCAGCGCCGCGCCGGCGCGTAACTGCAGCATGCCATATTGCGGCAGCGCGTCTTCGACCGTGCAGCCGAGCACCTCGGTATAGAACCGCACCGCCGGCTTCATGCCACTGACCAGCACCAGGATGTGATCGATTCCCTCCAGCACGAACGGCGGCTTGGAGGCGCGGGCCGGCTTCGCTGGCTTTCTCGTCACGCGTGCCACGGCGGCCCCTTGAGTTCAACGACATTGCCCTCGGGATCGCTGACATAGAGCGACGGCCCCTCGCCTTCGGCGCCATAGCGGGAGCCCGCCTCGCCGATCTCGACTCCCTGCGCGGTCAGGTAGGCGCGGATCTTGGCCTCATCATAGCCGTCGAGCGTGATGCAGAAGTGATCGAGATTGCGTCCTTCCTTGCCCGGCGCTGCACCGCCCATGCGGCCGAGCTTGCCATCGACCGGCACGAGATCGATCAGGGAATGGCCGGCCCGCACCTGGGTCAATCCGATCTCGGCCTGCTCGCGCTCCATCCTGCAACCCAGTATGTCGCAATAGAACCGTACCATGCGGTCGCGGTCGCGGACCCGAAGGACGATATGGTCGAGGCCTTTGATCTCGAACGGAGCCTTGCTCATGGGACGTTATATTCCGTTGTTCCAATGGCTTAGGGAGAATTTTCCAGCCGTCACATTTGGGCCACTTTGACACCATTTTGCCGGCCAAGTGTCGGTGTGTCATCGGCCAAGACGAAATTGCAGCCGGAGCAACCGCATCATGAAACTGCGACTGGATCTTGTGTTGGCCGCCGTCCTCGTCGCCACGGCCGGCAGCGAGATGGTGGCACCCGATGCCTTCTCCGCCCAGGCGGGCCTCGAGCAGGAGCGTGCCTGCCGGTCGAACGACGCCGGAGGCGCCACGCGCCTCGAAGCGACCGAGCGCATCCTTGCCCAGGGCTACAGCGAAGTCAGCCAGCTGGCCAAAGGCTGCGACAATGTCTGGCGCGCGCTCGCGTTCGCGGAGGGCGATCCGGTGATCGTGTTGGTCACGCCGCGGGGCGATGTGCTGATAGAGTAGTCTGGCTGGCAGTCCTTTTCCGCGGCAATCCTTCCACTCCAGATGCGCGTAACCCGGCTGGTGTCCGGTCCGGCGACAAGGACGGCGCGGCCATGCCCGAACCCGTCGTTCAAGCCTGGATTCGCGGCGCTGCTTGCGGTTATGCTCCGCCGGCTTTTGTCCAGATCAGGAACCTGACCATGCCCGGAAAAATCGCCGCTCGCCTCACAGAGCTGAAGATCGAACTGCCCAAGGCCGCAGCGCCGGTCGCCAACTACGTACCGGTGGTCGTCACCGGCCATCAGGCCTTCGTGTCCGGTCAGGTCCCGGTGTTGAACGGCGAGTACCAGTACAAAGGACAGCTGGGCAAGGACTACCAGATCGAGGACGGACAGAAGGCCGCGCGCCTGTGCGGAATGAACATTGTCGCGCAGCTGCAGGCCGCCCTCGGCGATCTCGATCGCGTCAAACGTTGTGTCAAATTGAATGTATTTGTGAACTCGGCGCTCGGATTCACCGACCAGCCGAAGGTTGCCAACGGCGTTTCCGATTTCATGGTCGAAGTCTTCGGCGATGCCGGCAAGCATGCGCGATCCGCCGTCGGCGTGGCACAATTGCCACTAGGCGTTGCGGTGGAGGTTGACGCGACCTTCGAAATCGCCTGATCTTGCTGTCCCGGCACTTCGTCGGCGGCCACTCCAGGGTACCGAAGCTGCGTTAGTGAACCATGTACGTGTCCAGCCAGATGCCGATGCCGGTGATCACCACTCCGCAATTGCGGACGTTGGCGGAGCTCTGGATCTCCAAGCGGCGGGATGACGCGATTCCGTGCCGCAGCGATTTCTCCGACGACGACCTGCGGCCATGGTTCGGCAATCTGCTGATGGTCGACGTCGTGGACGGGCCGCACAAGTTCAGGTTCCGGTTGATGGGCACCTCGCTGGTCGATGCGGCCTGCCGCGAGCTGACCGGAAAATTCTTCGACGAGGCGGATATCTCGGGCTACGAACCGGACGTGCTGGAAGACTATGCGGATGTCATCCGGACGCGTGCACCCATCTGCAAGACCCGGCGCTATAGTCCCGCTCCCGGCGCCTTCATGGAGCACTGGCGGGTCTACGAGCGCTTGCTGTTGCCGCTGGCCACCGACGGCAAGGCCATCGACCGCATTCTCGGCTGCTCCTTTCCGCTCGCCGACCGGCAAAAGCTGACGCTGCTTTGACTTGCTTGACCTCGCGAGCCAGGGCCGCACAATGCGGGCATGAACCGGCCCGCTTCATCCTTGTCCGCGCGCGTCGTCGATCGCATTGCCAATGTTCCTGCGGCCGCGTGGGACGCCTGCGCCGCCGGCGATGGCCCAGCCAGTGGAGGGCCGGAAAACCCTTTTGTCAGCCACGCCTTTCTGGACGCGCTGGAGCAGTCCGGGTCGGTCGGACGCAAGGCCGGCTGGGTGCCGCAGCATCTGGTGATCGAGGATAGCGCGGGCAGCGTGCTCGCCGCGGCGCCGCTCTATGTCAAATCCCACAGCCAGGGCGAATATGTGTTCGATCATGGCTGGGCCGAGGCCTATGACCGCGCCGGCGGCCGCTATTACCCCAAGCTCCAGGTGGCGGCGCCCTTCACCCCGGTTCCCGGACCGCGCGTGCTGGTGCGCGCCGGGCGGCAGGAGCGCGAAGCGCGCGCCGCCCTGATCTCCGCCCTCATCTCGGCGGTCGAGAATTCCGGCATGTCCTCGCTGCACGTGACGTTCGCGACCCGCGCCGAAAGCGACCTGCTGGAGCAGGTCGGGTTTCTCACGCGCCTGGGCGTGCAATATCACTGGAACAACAACGGCTATGGCTCGTTCGATGACTTTCTCGCGGCGCTCAATTCGCGCAAGCGCAAGGCGGTGCGCAAGGAACGCGCCGCGGTCACCGAATACGGGCTCGACATCCGCGCCTATGAAGGGAGTGAGTTGACCGCCCGGCATTGGGACGCCTTCTTCGCCTTCTATATGGATACCGGCAGCCGCAAGTGGGGCCGGCCCTATCTCAACCGCGACTTCTTCGCCCGCATCGCGGAATCATTGCGCGACCGCATCGTGCTGGTGCTGGCGGAGAAGGATGGGCAGCCGGTGGCAGGCGCGCTCAACCTGAAAGGCCCGCAGGCGCTCTACGGCCGCAACTGGGGCTGCCTCGAGGACTATCGCTTCCTGCATTTCGAGCTGTGCTACTACCGCGCCATCGACTACGCGATCGCGCACAAGCTGCCGCGGGTCGAGGCCGGTGCGCAGGGCGAGCACAAGATCCAGCGCGGCTACCTGCCGACCGAGACCTACAGCTCGCACTGGATCGCCGATCCGCGGCTGAAGGCGGCGATCTCGGCTTTCCTGGATCGGGAACGCGCCTATATCGCGCAGGAGAAAGCCGCGCTGGACGACATGTCACCGTATCGGCGAGAAGACCAGATCAGGTCCTGATCCAATATTGATGGACGCAGCGATGGCCGCCCGTTAGCCGTGCGACCCCGCCGTCAATCTCAATATCATAATGGATGGTCTCCCGCCCGAACGTGCCGCCAATCCACTGGCCGCACTGGCCCTGCGGCTCCTCTGCGGCATAGCTCAAAGTATCGCTTTCCTCCGCCGTGAAGGGACCGTCATCGCGCGTATAGCGCGCGAGACATTCGTAGCTGGAGACGACGTCGAGCTGGACCTCCGCGCTGGACTGGTCTTGCTGCAACCGATCCACGATATGGCTCGGCACTGGCGCTATCCCGCCGTATCTTCCCTGCGGCAACACGCCCACGCACACGCGTGCCTCCGGATTTTGGATCGATCCACCGGTTGCCTCGCGTGCGCGGACGTTCCGGACGCGCTGGAGCTGGTCCGAGAGGATGAGGTATGTGGCCGTATCGTAATCACCGAACTCGTCGGCCTTGATCGTGGCGCTGGGGCCGGCACAGGCCGACAACAACAGGCCCGCCGCCAGCATACTGGCGGCGTAACACGCAGCAAGAAATGATCGCACGGATCCCGCCCGCTTAACCCCCAAGAGACGAGCCAACTATGCATAGCCGCCCCGGCCGAGACAAGGGCGGCTGGCAACCGAAGCGGGGATCGACGCGGCGGCCTATCGGCGGCGCTACATCAGCGCCTGGCCGCTGCAGCCATGGGCCGCCAGCCGCCGGATGCGCGCGTCCTGGGCAGCCTGGGTGAACTCGCCCGTTGGATCGGCGAAGAACGTGCGGGCGGCACGCTCGAGACGGTCCAGCGTCACGTCGAACCGGTGGAGCAGCGCCTCGGTCCAAGTCGACGACAGTCGCAGCGTGATGTTAGCCATCGGTTGTCTCCGGTTATTGCGCCAGCTCGCAGCCGAGCTTGCGGGCGACGTCCCCGCCGTTGACGGTGTAGAAGTCGAAGTCGCTGTCGTCCGAGGCGCGCACGAAGCCGCCGACATAGTCGCCGCAGCCGGTCATCAGGCCCTTCATCTCGGTCTCCATCGGACCGGCGACGATCAGCATCGCCCGCTCATGGGTCTCGCGATCGACCATGCGC
>DATFDU010000122.1:0-11076 GCA_035251915.1 Dongiaceae bacterium
CTGCTCGCGCCCTCCTCGGGCTGGATCACCAGCAGCATGCCGGCGAAGCCGGCGAAAACCGCGATCCAGCCGCCCAGCCGCAGCCGCTCGCGCAGGAAGATGATGCCGAGCAGCGTGCCGAAGATCGGCGAGGCGGAGACGATGCTCATGGCGGTCGGCAGCGGGATCATGCTGATGGCGAAGTAGAAGGCGGTCAGCTCGACCGCGGCGCAGAAGGCGCGGGCGGCATGCTCCAGCGGACGCTTGGTGCGGAGTGCGGCGAAGCCGGGCTGCGACCGGCCAACCAGCCACAGGACCATGATGAGCGAGACGACGAAGCGGGAGAATCCGATCTGGATCGGGTCGATGTTGCCGCTCGTCCATTTGACGATGGCATCGGTGCTGCCGAGCACGCCAATCGCCGCCAGCATGTAGAACACGCCCAGCTTGGGCTTGAATTGAAGCTGGCCCGTCGCCGCCAAACTTGTCACGATACATTCCCGAGTGCGCCGTTCAGGGCCCTGGAATTGCCGGGCCGCGGCGGGTAAAGTCGCGGCACTCTAGGTATTTTGGAGCGTGCCGCCAAGTGCGGCCCCGACATTTTCATGCCCTTGGACGCCGTCGCCAAAAGCAAGCCCGAGATCGTGCACAGCGCCTGTCCGCACGACTGCCCATCCACCTGCGCACTCGAAGTGGAACGCCTGAGCCCGACGCGGATCGGCCGCGTCCATGGCGCGAAGGACAATCCGTACACCGCGGGCGTGATCTGCGCCAAGGTCGCGCGCTATGCCGAGCGGCAGCACCATCCGGAGCGCCTGGCGCAACCGATGCGGCGCGTCGGCGACAAGGGCGTCGGCTATGCCGCATTCAAGCCGATGGCGTGGGAGGAAGCCCTGGACGAGGTGGCGGAGCGCTTCGTCCAGGCCGAGCAGACATGGGGCGCGGAAGCGGTCTGGCCGTATTTCTATGCCGGCACCATGGGCCTGGTGCAGCGCGACGGGATCGAACGCCTGCGCCACGAGAAGAAATACTCGCGGCAGAAGAGCACCATCTGCGTCGCCTTGTCGGATTCCGGCTGGATGGCCGGCGTCGGGGTGATGCGCGGGGTCGATGCGCGCGAGATCGCGGACAGCGACCTCATCATCGCCTGGGGCACCAACCCGGTCTCGACCCAGGTCAACGTGATGACCCATGTCGCGCGCGCCCGCAAGGAGCGCGGCGCCAAGTTCATCTGCGTCGATCCGTACCGCAACCCGACCGCAGAGGTCGCGGACCAACACATCATGCTGCGGCCCGGCACCGATGCGGCGCTGGTGCTCGGCATGATGCATGTGCTGTTCGCGGAAGGCCATGCCGACCGGGACTACATGGCGCGTCATGCCGACGATCCGGCCGCGCTCGAGGCGCATGTCCGCGACCGGACGCCGGAATGGGCGGCAGGCGTGACCGGCGTTCCGGCAGACACGATCCGCGAATTCGCGCGGCTGTATGGGCGCACGAAGAATGCGTATATCCGCGTCGGCTTCGGCTTTGCGCGCGCCCGCAACGGCGCGGTGTCGCTGCATGCGGTGACCTGCCTGCCGACCATCACCGGCGCCTGGGCGCACAGGGGCGGCGGTGCGCTCTATTCCAATCGCTCGCTCTATCACATCGACGATTCGATGATCGTCGGGAAGGAGCTGCAGGACCGCAGCGTGCGCGAGCTGGACCAGTCGCGCCTCGGCGCGGTGCTGACCGGCGACAAGCGCGACCTCGGTGACGGCCCGCCGGTCACGGCGATGATCGTGCAGAACACCAATCCGATGATGGTGTGCCCGAACACCCACCTGGTGCGAAAGGGCATGTCGCGCGACGATCTGTTCCTCGCCGTGCACGAACAGTTCATGACCGAAACAGCGGCGATGGCGGACATCGTTCTGCCGGCCACCACGTTCCTGGAGCATGACGACATCTATCGCGGCAGCGGCCACACCTTCCTGCAGGTGACGCGCAAGGTGGTGGAGCCGTATGCGGAGGCGCGCACCAATCACTATGTGATCTGCGAGCTTGCGAAGCGGCTGGGTTGCCAGCATCCGGGCTTCGCCATGACCGAGTGGGAGATCATCCGCGAGACCTTGAAGCGTTCCAACTGGCCGCGACCCGAGGCAATCTACGACAAGCACTGGCAGGAATGCGCGCTGGATTTCGACACCGCGCATTTCCGGGACGGCTTCGGCCATGCCGACAGGAAGTTCCACTTCAAGGCCGACTGGGCCAAGATCGGCAAGGACCACGCGCGCCTGCCGAGCCTGCCGGACATGGCACACGTGTTCGATGCGCCGACACCGGAGCGGCCGTTCCGCATGGTGACGGCCCCGGCGCGCTCGTTCCTCAACTCGACCTTCACCGAGACGCCAGGGTCGAAAAAGCGGGAAGGGCGGCCGACCCTGCTGGTCCACCCCGCCGACGCGGCGCGACTCGGCCTGGCCGAGGGCGACCTGGCGGAGATCGGCAACAAGCAGGGCCGGGTCTTCATCCATGTGAAGTCGTTCGACGGGCTGCTGCCGGGCGTGGTGGTGGTCGAGTCGATCTGGCCCAACGCCGCCTTCGTGGGCGGCAACGGCATCAACACCCTGACCAGCGACGACGCAGGCTTGCCAAACGGCGGCGCTGTGTTTCATGACACTGCAGTATGGATTGGAAAGGCTCCCGAGTCGCAGGCGTGACACCGCACCACGCGGGCAGGCCGCATATTATCGTTCTGGGCAACGAGAAGGGCGGGTCGGGCAAGTCGACCACCGCCATGCATCTGGTCGTTGCCCTGCTGCATGACGGCTTCAAGGTCGGCTCGATCGACTGCGACGCGCGCCAGGGATCCTTCACCCGCTATGTCGACAACCGCAAGGCGACGGCCGCGGCGATGCTAATGCCGCTGCCGCTGCCGCGCCACATCCCGGTCGAGCGATCCGTGTCCGACAGTGCGATCGCCGGGCGCGACGACGAGGCCGACCGGCTGGCGGCGGCGCTGGCCGAGCTGACCGACTGCGACTTCATCGTGATCGACACGCCGGGGTCCGACACCTCGCTCTCGCGTCTCGCACACACCTTCGCCGATACGCTGATCACGCCGCTCAACGACAGCTTCCTCGACCTCGACCTGCTGGGCCGCATCGACCGCGACGGCGAGAAGATCCTGAAGCCCAGCGTCTACAGCGAGATGGTATGGGACCAGCGCAAGCAGCGCGCCATCAATCGCGGGCGGCCGATCGACTGGATCGTCATGCGCAACCGGCTCAGCAGCCTGGATGCCAGGAACAAGCGCGACATCGGCCGGCTGCTGGAGCACCTGTCGAAGCGCATCGGCTTCCGCCTCGCGCCCGGCTTCACCGAGCGCGTGATCTTCCGCGAACTGTTCCCGCGCGGCCTCACCCTGCTTGATCTCAGCCGCAAGGATGCGGGCGTCACCTGGCGCATCTCGCATGTCGCGGCCCGCCAGGAGGTACGCGAGCTGGTGGCCGCCCTGGGTCTCAAGGACGCGCGCGCCGCCTAGGAAGATAAGTAAATTATTTTAATGGGATAGATCGGCATGATGGCGGCGGCGGTTGCCGCTCGGTAGCCGCTGTGGCACAACCTGTGCAAGCAGGCGAGACAAGGACTGAAGAATGCGCAAGCCGCTGCGTAAGGCAATTTTCCCGGTCGGGGGACTCGGCACCCGGTTCCTGCCGGCGACCAAGGCGATGCCCAAGGAGATGCTGCCCGTCGTCGACAAGCCGCTGATCCAGTACGCGGTGGAAGAAGCGCGCGCCGCCGGCATTGAGGAGATGATCTTCGTGACCGGCCGCGGCAAGAGCGCGATCGAGGACCATTTCGACTATTCGTACGAGCTACAGGACACGCTGAAGTCGCGCTCCAAGGATGCCGAGCTCGCACTGATCGAGGATCTGCTGCCGAAGCCGGGCGAATACGTCTACGTGCGCCAGCAGGAGGCGCGCGGCCTCGGCCACGCCGTCTGGTGCGCGCGCAATCTGGTCGGCAACGAGCCGTTCGCGGTGCTGCTGGCCGACGACCTGGTGCAGGCGGGGACGCCGTGCCTGAAGCAGATGGTCGAGCTCTACAACGAGGTCGGCGGCAATCTGGTCGCCGTGATGGACGTGCCGAAGAGCCACACCGACCGCTACGGCATCCTCAAGACCGGGAAGGAAAGCGGGCGGCTGGTTGAGGCGCTGGGGCTGGTCGAGAAGCCGAAGCCGGAGGTGGCGCCCTCCACGCTCTCGATCATCGGCCGCTACATCCTGCAGCCGGACGTGTTCGCGCACCTTGACCAGCAGAGCCCAGGCGCGGGCGGGGAGATCCAGCTGACCGACGCGATGGCGCAGATGTGCGGACGCGGGCGGTTCCATGGCTATCGCTTCGAAGGCCGGCGCTTCGATTGCGGCGACAAGGCCGGCTTCATCGAGGCCAACATTGCCTTCGCGCTCAACCATCCCAAGATCGGCCGCAAGGTGCGAGACGCCGTGCTCGCGCTCGCGCAGGAGCTGAGGGCCTGACCGTCGTTCCTAGCTGACCCCGTGAACACTGCTTCGCGGCCAGCCGTGGCCGCAGGAAGATCGGTATGTTCCGAGAACACCTGCCGTTCTGGACCTGGCTAAGTCCGCTTGCAGGCTGGTTGCTGCTGGCCGCATCTTTGGCGCTCACCCATCCGCTCTTCGACCTGCTGCTTGGCGCTGGACTGGTCGCCACCGTCCTGGCGGCGGTGCATCATGCAGAAGTCGTTGCGCTTCGCGTTGGCGAGCCGTTCGGAACACTGGTGCTGGCGCTCGCCGTCACCGTCATCGAGGTGGCGCTCATCGTTTCGCTGATGCTGGCGGGCGGCGAGGCCGCCGCGGCATTGGCGCGCGACACGATCTTCGCTGCGATCATGATCATCCTCAACGGGATGGTGGGCCTGTGCCTTCTCGCAGGCGGGTCGAGGCACGGGGAGCAGGCGTTCGGCCACTATGGCGTCAACGCGGCGCTCGCCACCCTCGCGGCGATGGCCGTCATAACCCTGGTGCTGCCGAATGCGACGACGACCGTTGCGGGGCCGATCTATTCGGCGAGCCAGCTCGCGCTGATAGCTGTCGTATCGGTGGTGCTCTACGGCACCTTTGTGCTCATCCAGACCGTCAGGCACCGCGATTATTTCCTGCCGGAGGGCTCGGCCGCGCATGATACCGACGCTCATGCCACCCCGCCAGGCAGGGGCGCAACCGCGATCAGCGCGGGTCTGCTGCTCGCCTCCCTCGGCGCCGTGGTGCTGCTGGCAAAGGCGCTGTCTCCGGCCATCGAGGCGGCGATCGATGCAATCGGCGCGCCCAAGGCGCTCCTTGGAATCATCATTGCCGCGATCGTCCTGCTGCCGGAAAGCCTTGCAGCGCTGAAGGCCGCGCGCGTCGATCGCCTGCAGACCAGCCTCAATCTCGCGCTCGGATCGGCGCTGGCATCGATCGGACTGACGATTCCTGCGGTCGCCGTGGTCGCGCTTGCCACCGGCTGGACTCTGGTGCTCGGGCTGGATTTCAAGGGAATGGTGTTGCTGGCGCTGTCCTTGCTGGTTGCGACCCTGTCCCTCGGAACCGGCCGGACAACGGTTCTTCAGGGCGCTGTCCATCTCATGATCTTTGCCGTCTATGTTTTCATGACGATCGTGCCTTGAGTGGAAGACGGGCAAGGAGCGAGGCGATTTGCTTTCCGCGACGGCTCTAATACACTCGTCACCGGGTCCCGCCCTCGGCGTTGATAGGGAGCTGCAGCCATCATGAAAATCGCAATGATCGGGGCCGGCTATGTCGGCTTGGTATCAGGCGCCTGCTTCTCCGAGTTCGGCCACCACGTCATCTGCGTCGATCAGGACGAGCTGAAGATCGGCCGGCTGCGCCGCAACGAGATTCCGATCTATGAGCCCGGCCTCGACGCGCTGGTGGCGCGCAGCGCGGCGGCCGGGCGCCTCAAGTTCGAGAGGGACCTGGCGGCGGCGGTGGCCGATGCCGACCTGGTGTTCATCGCGGTCGGCACACCCAGCCGGCGTGGCGACGGCCACGCCGACCTGACCTACGTGCGCGAAGCAGCAAAGCAGATCGCCGCGGCGATGGATGGCTATACCGTGGTGGTGACCAAGTCGACGGTGCCGGTCGGGACCGGGCGCGAGGTCGCCGAGATCATCCGCGCCACCACCCCGAACGCGGATTTCGACGTGGTTTCCAACCCGGAGTTCCTGCGCGAAGGGTCCGCGATCGACGATTTCATGCGGCCCAACCGCGTGGTGATCGGCGTGGAGAGCGAGCGCGGGCGCGAAAAGATGCGCGAGCTCTATCGGCCGCTGTTCCTGATCGAGACGCCGATCCTGTTCACCGGCCTTGAAACCGCCGAGCTCATCAAATATGCCGCCAACGGCTTTCTCGCGATGAAGATCTCCTTCATCAACCAGGTCGCGGACCTGTGCGAGAAGGTCGGCGCCGACGTGCACGACGTGGCGCGCGGCATCGGCCTCGACGGCCGCATCGGGCAGAAGTTCCTGCATCCGGGGCCGGGTTATGGCGGTTCGTGCTTCCCCAAGGACACCCGCGCCCTGGTCGAGATCGCGCGCCAGGCCAATGCGCCGATCAGCCTGATCGAGGCGACCGCGGACTTCAACGAGGCGCGCAAGCTGCAGATGGCCGAGCGCGTGGTCGCTGCACTGGGCGGCGCGGTGAAGGGCAAGGTGATCGCGCTGCTCGGCCTCACCTTCAAGCCGAATACCGACGACATGCGCGAAGCGCCCAGCCTTGCCATCGCGCCGGCCCTGGTCAAGGCGGGCGCGACCGTCAGAGCGCATGATCCGGAAGGCATGGCGGAAGCCAAGAAGCTGATGCCGGATCTCACGTACTGCGCGGATCCGTACGAGACGATGGCCGGCGCCGACGCGGTGGTGTTGCTGACGGAGTGGAATTCCTACCGCGCGCTCGATCTCAAGCGCATGAAATCGATCGTGAAGCAGCCGGTGGTGGTCGATCTGCGCAACATCTATCGTCCCTCGGAAATGCGCGCGGCTGGCTTCCGCTACTCCAGCATCGGACGGCGGTAGGGCTGGGTCGCAATCCCATCAGCGGCTTTGCTGTTGGAAGCGATGCGCTCCAGCCGTGTCGGAGGCACTGCCCGCCTCGCTCTCACGACGCGGACCTGTCGAGACGGCCGCTCCGACCGAACATAGGAGCGCCAGGAAGGAGATCGCCGCGTTGACGGCATGCGAGTATTCCCACTCGGTCCTCAGCTGTTCCCAATTCTCCGGCACGGATGTCCAGTTGCCGGTAGCCTGGTTGGCGGGATAGGTCCAGGTGAAGAAGACCGCCAGAGTGGCGGCGATCAACAGGCCGGCCGCTGCGAACAGCTGCCACTTCCTGCGGTTCGCGCGCGTCAGAAGTGCGGCGAGGATGTTGGCGAAGATCGCCAGGAAGATCACCGCGCCCGCCCACGCCCAGCCGCGATAGATCTGCTGAACGACAAAGTAGGGCTCCTCCGGCATCGCAATCTTGGCCGACAGTGCCATCACGTGCGCGCCGCCCGGAAGCAGGGCGAGAGCGGTGAGGATGACGGCCAGGAACTGGCTTGCCTGCGTGATCATGGCGGCAAGCGATTCAGCGTGACTTCTTTCCGCGGCTTGCCCTGCGCTTGCGCGTTGCGGCCGCTTTGCGCGCGGAGGCCGAACGCGCGGCCGCCGGGCGCTGGGCCGCGGCCGCGCCGCCGATCCGACCGCCCTTCCGCGCCGGGGCTTTGTTCGCGATCTTGCCGCGGCCGGAGCCACCGGGCTTCTTGCCGCCGCCGGTCATCTCGTTGACGGTCGCCCAGGCTCGACGCTCGGCTTCGTTCTCGCCGATGCCGTGCTTCTCATAGCCTTCCTCGATGTGCTCAGCCTGGCGCTTCTGCTTGCGGGTGTATTTCGACTTGTCGCCACGGGGCATGAATACCTCCTGAGAACAGGTTACGAACAGCCAACAAGCGTTTCGCAGCAATGTTCCCGGAATGCGGCGTCAGCGCGCAACAACCCGCATGTTTCAGGCACAAGCCTCCCGCAGCTCAGCGGCGCGTCTCCAGCACGGTCTGGATTCCGCGTGCAATGCTGGCGGCCGACAGCGGCTTGACGAGGACACGGATTCCCGGCCAGCGGCTAAAGCGCTCGTCGTGCTCGCTATAGCCGGAGAGATACAGAAACGGCACATTGCGCGACCGTGCAGCTTCCGCGATCGGCTCGCTGGTCTCGGCGCCGAGCTCGAAATCGAGCACGGCGAAATCCCAAGGCGATGCGGCGAGTGCGGTCAGCGCCGCGCCGACATTGGAAGCGGCGGTTACGATGGCGCCGAGGTCTACCAGGCTCGATTCGAGGTCAAGGCGGATCAGCGGGTCGTCTTCCACCAGCAGGATCCGCAGCCCGCGCAAGAACTCCAAGGCATTGTCCGGAGCGGACATCTCGACCATCTTTCTGATGAAGGGCGCCTTCGAGGAATGTTGGGAAGCACGCCGGGCGCAAGGAACGTTTGCCCGCTTATGCCGTTAGGCCAGCAGACGTGCATTAAAATTTGACAAGACAGACCGGGAGTTCGCGCATCGATGGCTTTGAAAACGCAAGATAGTCCCATGATCCCTTGCGTCAATTGTCCGTTACAGAACGTCCCAGGCCTCCGGCCGCTCACCGAGAACCAGATCCAGTTCATGATGGGGTTCAAGCAGGGCGAGCTGTACGTCGCGAAAGGCGCCCAGGTGCTTTCACAGGGAGTGGTCAGCCCGCATCTCTATACCCTGCTGCAAGGGGTCCTGTTCCGCTACAAGACCATGGAAGACGGACGTCGGCAGATCGTCAATTTCCTCTTTCCCGGCGATATGGTCGGATTGCAGGGCGCGATGGAAGACCCGCTGCAGCACGGCGTGGAAGCGGTCACGGAAGCGCGGGTGTGCATCTTCCAGCGCGAGCGCTTCCTGGAGCTGTTTGGCAACCATCCGCGCCTGGGATTCGACGTTGCCTGGCTGGCCGCGCGCCAGGAGATTTCGCTGGACGAGCATTTGACGTCCGTGGGCCGGCGATCCGCGACCGAACGCATTGCCTATCTCGCGCTGTTCCTGTTCCTGCGCGGCCGCGCGACCGGACTTTCCGGGCGCACCTACCTCAACATCTCCCTGACCCAAGCGCAAATCGCCGACACCATCGGGCTGTCGATCGTCCACACCAACAAGACACTGCAGGCCGTGCGCAAGGCCAGCGTCATCGAATGGACGCCGGATCGGATCGGCATCCATGATCTGCAGGCGGCAATCGAGTATGCGAAATACGAAGCACCGACGGAGTCGCCGAGGCCCTTTATCTAGGCTGGTCCTTGCTCGGTGGCGGTGAAGTCGAGCTCGACCCGCGCGCCGTTCGGATCATGGAAGAACAGCTGCCAGACGCCGGTCTCGACCTGACGGCCGAGGCTGTATTTCAGGCCCTTTTGCTCCAGCTTCTTCACGGTATCCGCGAGCCCGACGGCGCTGAAGGCCATGTGGTCGAGCACGCCGGAGCGCGGCTGAGGCAGCGGATTGCGGATGACGACGTGCAGCACCGCCTGGTCGCCGGCATAAAGCCAGGCACCGGGAAATCCCATGTCGGGCCGGTAGCCTTCGGTGAGGCCCAGCAGATCGCGATAGAACGCACAGGTTTGGGCGAGATCCTCGGCCAGGATGGTGAAATGGTTCATGGCATGGGCGGTCATCGAGGTCCCTCCGGGGCTGCGCGCGATTGTCGAGGACGCAGCCGCCTATTTCAAGATGCCGGCGATGCGCGCCCGCAGCTCGGGCAACATCTCGGTTTCGAACCAGGGGTTCTTGCGCGCCCAGCCGATCGTGCGCCAGGACGGATGCGGCAGCGGCACATATTCGGGCAGATGGTCGCGCCAATTGGCGACAGCCTCCGACATGGAACCGCGCGGGTCGGGCAGGTAGCGCTCCTGGGCCAGCCGACCGACCAGCAGCGTGAGCCTGACACTCTTCAGATGCGAGAGGAGGGGAGCGTGCCAGGTCGCGGCGCAGCGTGCTGCGGGCAGGATGTCGCCGCCGCCTGCCACGGTGCCGGGATAGCAGAAACCCATCGGAATGATGGCGACCCGCGTCGAATCGTAGAACTGGTCCGGCGTCAGACCGAGCCAGGCGCGCAGCCGATCGCCGGACGCGTCGGCGAAGGTGCGGCCGGCCTCGTGCGCGCGGCGTCCCGGCGCCTGGCTGGTAATCAGCAGGCGCGCGGTGGGCGAGGCGGACAGGATGGGTCTCGGTCCCAGTGGCAGGTCGCATGCGGCGCAGGCACGTACGCGCGCCAGCAGCCGGGTCCAGTCAGCATGGTCGTTCATGGACCTGTAGATAGGATCGGCGCCGCGAAAACGCCAGACCGTCGCGCGAAGCCTTAGGGCCGCCGGGCCGGCCGGAGCTCGCGCATCAGCAGCACGTCGCCATCGCGCGGTGCATTCGGAAAGCTGGCGCGGCGTTCGGCAGGAAGTGCCCGCACGTGGTAGAGTTGCTCGTCGTTCAGCCCCGAGCGTCGGCTTTCGCTGCCGTTGCCGACCGGCGTCCAGTCGGGCGGCAGCGCGCGCCGCTCCGCGGCCAGCCGGGCGAAGGCCGGAGACTGCGCCGCGACGACCACCTCGGCCCAGACCGGGCGATCCTGCCACATCTGATCGTTCGGATCGGCCACCGGCTCGATCAGCCACAGCTTCGCCTCGGTGCCGGTGCCGGGCTCAGCCATTGATGATCTCGCCGCCGTTGGGATGCAGCACCTGGCCAGTCATGAAGCTGGAATCGCTGCTCGCCAGGAACACGAAGCAGGGCGCCACCTCGTCCGGCTGGCCGGGCCGACCCAGCGGCACGCTCTGGCCGAACTTGCCGACGTCCTTGGCATCGAAGCTGGCCGGGATCAACGGGGTCCAGATCGGACCCGGAGCCACGCCGTTGACCCGGATGCCCTTGTCCGCCAGCTGGCTCGCGAGCGAGCGCGTGAAGGCGACCATCGCGCCCTTGGTCGAGGCATAGTCCACCAGATGCTTGCTGCCGCGATAGGCGGTGACGGAGGTGCAATTGATGATCGAC
>DATFDU010000123.1:0-21529 GCA_035251915.1 Dongiaceae bacterium
CACGCCGCAACCGGCACCCGCGGCCGAACCCGCTGCTGAGCCCGAGCCGACGCAAGCCGCTCAGCCTGAGCAGCCGGCAACACAGCCCGAGCAGCCGGCCGCCCAGGAAGCGCCGACGCAGGAGGCTGCGGTCACGCCAACGGCGCCGACCGGCAACACCCGCGTGCAGCTGGCGGCCGGCAAGTCGGAAGCTTCCGTGCAGAAGGAGTGGGCGGCGTTGCAGAAGGCGCATCCCGATCTGCTGGGCAGCCTCAACCTCACCGTCGAGCGTGTCGACAAGGGTGCCTCCGGAGTCTTCTACCGGATGCAGGCAGGGCCGCTGGCCGACAAGACGGCGGCGAAGGAGCTGTGCGCCAGCCTGAAGCAGAAGGGGCAGGACTGCCTGGTGGTCGCCAGGTAACCCTGGCCGAACACTTTGGCGTTAGTTGAATCTAAAGCCTGGTCCGACTTCAATCGGACCAGGCTTTAGCGCTTGGAAGGAGCTTTCGGGAATGTTGGCGGCGATCTTTGGCGTTTCGGGTCAAGTCCTGACGAGCGAGGAGCGTGCCTTCTTCCGGGACGTCCAGCCGCTGGGCTTCATCCTGTTCGCGCGCAACGTTGCCGATCCGGACCAGGTGCGCCGCCTGGTGAACGACCTGCGCGCCTCGGGCGAGCATGCCGAGGCGCCGGTGCTGATCGACCAGGAAGGCGGGCGGGTGCAACGCCTGAAGCCGCCGCACTGGCGCGCCGCGTCCGCGGCGGCGAAATTCGGCGCGCTGGCATCGCAGCGGGCGGGCGACGGGCGCAAGGCCGTGTTCCTCAATCACCAGCTGATCGGCGCCGAGCTGGCGGCGCTTGGCATCGACGTCGATTGCGCGCCACTGATCGACGTGCATCAGCCGGGTGCGCATGACGTGATCGGCGACCGGGCCTTCAGCGGCGATGCCGAGCAGGTGGCGACCTTGGGTCGCGCTGCAGCCGATGGGTTGATGTCGGCCGGTATCACCCCGGTCATAAAGCATATTCCCGGCCATGGGCGGTCCATGGTCGACAGCCATCACGACCTGCCGCGCGTCACCACACCACGTGAGGAGCTGGCGCGCATCGACTTCGTGCCGTTCAAGCGGCTCAACGATCTGCCCTGGGGCATGACCGCGCACATCGTCTACGAGGCGATCGACAAGGAATTGCCGGCGACGCTGTCAGCCAAAGTCATCTCGGAAATCATCCGCGGCGAGATCGTATTCGATGGCCTGCTGCTCAGTGACGACCTGTCCATGAAGGCGCTGCGTGGGACGCTTGCCGAACTGGCGAAGCAGTCGGTTGCAGCCGGCTGCGACATCGCCCTCCATTGCAACGGCAAGATGGAGGAAATGGTTCAGGTGGCGGCCGGCGCTCCGCCCTTGTCGAGGGCGGGGCTGGAGCGCTACACACGTGGCCGCCGCCAGGTGGGCAAGGGTCAGCTCGCAAAGCTGGACCAGGTCGAGAAGGAACTGACCGCCCTGCTTGCCTGACACGCTTGTCGCGGCTCGCCTAATTTCTCGGGAGTCGCGGCTTGTCACCTGAAATTCAAGATTTTTTGCTGAAACTGCTGATCATCGCTCCGGGCATGATCGCGGCCATCACCTTGCACGAGGCCTCGCACGGGTTCGTCGCCTGGAAGCTGGGCGACGATACGGCGTACATGCTGGGACGGGTCACCTTCAATCCGCTGCGCCACATCGATCCGATGGGCACCATCATCCTGCCGGCGCTGCTGGTCTTCACCACCGGCTTCATGTTCGGCTATGCCAAGCCGGTCCCGGTCAACTATCGCAAGCTGCGCAATCCACGGCGCGACATGGTGCTGGTGGCGGCCGCCGGCCCGGCCAGCAATATCGTGATCGCGCTGGTTTGCGCGATTGCGCTGCGTTTCATACCGGAGACCAGCACAGTCACCACCGCAATCATCACCGGAATCTTCATTTATTCAATTTTTTTCAACGTGATGATCGGTGTCTTTAACATGATACCGTTGCCGCCACTGGACGGCGGGCGAGTCGCTGTGGGATTGCTGCCATATCCGCTGGCCGTGCGACTGGCGCGGCTCGAGCGCTTTGGGATGGTCATCCTTCTCGTCGCGCTGATCGGCCTGCCGCTGATAGGCCAGCAGATCGGAACCGACCTCAATGTGTTTAGCTGGATTGTCATGCCGGTCGTCGAATATGTCCAAGACCTCATCTACTTCGTGACCGGGAATGTCGCGCCATGACGACGGTCATGATGGACGACGAATTCGACAATAGCTTCACCCCCGACGAAGGGTCGCCCTCAGCCGGCGGCGAGCTGGAGCTGCATCTCGACCTCGACGGGTTCGAGGGGCCGATCGACGTCCTGCTGACTCTGGCGCGCGACCAGAAGGTCGACCTCAAGAAGATCTCCATCCTGGAACTGGCCGACCAGTATCTCGCTTTCGTGGCGCGTGCGCGTCGCCTGCGGCTCGAGATCGCCGCCGACTATCTGGTGATGGCGGCGTGGCTGGCCTATCTCAAGTCGCGCCTGTTGCTGCCCGAACCGCCCGCGGATGGCGAGCCGAGCGGCGCCGAGCTGGCGGCGGCTTTGGCGTTCCAGCTGCAGCGTCTCGAGGCGATGCAGAAGGCCGGACGCGACCTGATGGCGCTGCCGCAATATGGCCGCGACTTCTTCGGCCGCGGCCTGCCGGAGCCGGTGCAAGTCATCGAAAGGCCGGTCTACAAGCTGGCGCTCTATGACCTGCTGAAGGCCTACGGCAATTATCCCGGCCGGCGCAACGAAGGCCTGCTGCAGATCGCGCCGATGAATTTGTTCTCGATGGACGATGCCCTGCATCGCATCGGCGAGATGCTGGGGCAGGTGCTGGACTGGACCACGCTGCAGCACTTCCTGCCGCCGGGACTGCAGCGCGGCCTGCCGCGCCGCGCGGCGCTCGCGGCGACGTTTGCCGCCAGCCTGGAGCTGGCGCGCACCGGCCGGCTGGAGCTGCGGCAGGAGCAGCAGTTCGGCCCGATCTTCATGCGCCGTGGCAGCGGCAATCTCGCCGCGACCGAGACTGTGAACACCGAAGGACTGCAATGACCGATGATCGCTTTCAACTACTGCGGCTGCTCGAGGCGATCCTGTTCGCCGCGACCGAACCCCTGCACGAGAAGGATCTGGCGGGCCGCATGCCCGAAGGCGCCGACATCAACGGCCTGTTGCAGGAGCTGAAGGACCTCTATGCCAATCGCGGCGTCCATCTGCTGGCGTTCGAGGATCGCTGGGCGTTCCGCACCGCGCCGGATCTCGCCACCAAGTTCCATGTCGAGAAGGAGGTCGTGCGCAAGCTGAGCCGCGCCGCGATCGAGACCCTCGCCATCATCGCCTACCACCAGCCGGTGACGCGCGCCGAGATCGAGGAGATCCGCGGTGTCGTGATCTCCAAGGGCACGCTCGACATGCTGCTGGAAATCGGCTGGATCAAGCCGAAGGGCCGGCGCGAGACGCCGGGCCGCCCGGTGACCTGGGCGACCACCGACGCCTTCCTGGAGCATTTCGGGCTGGAGAGCTGCGATGCCCTGCCAGGGGTCGAGGAGCTGAAGGCCGCCGGCCTGCTCGACGCGCGCGCGACGGTCGCGACCCTGGGCACCCAGGGCCTGCCGAACGGCGCACCGGTCGCCGAAGATGAAGACGACGAGGACGGCAACATCTCCGACATGCTCGCCCAGCGGGACGAGGATCTGGAGGCACAGCCGGCCGACGACGACTACGACGCCGAAGCCCTGCGCCGCGCGGAAGCGGAGGGCAGCGCGGAGTCCGAGGCCAGCGCTGAGTCCGAGGACGAAGCGGACGAGGACGCTGACGACGACGAAGACTTCGATGAGGATGAGGACGCCGACGAGAACGACTTGGAATCCGAAGGCGAGGGCGAGGCCCAATCGGATGAGGACAGCGACGACGTGCCCGGATCCCGGAAGCCCAAGGCTGCAGCTCAGTCGGACTGAGGCAGCTCGCCGCACGCCCTGCCGTCGAATTGCAATTCAGAATAAGTCGCACTAGGGTCGAGGGGCGCGCCCGCCGGCCTGCGCCGGCGCCCTTGAACCCTTTGGCGGGCTGAGCCGCCCGGACGGAACTTTCGCGTGAGTCTCACGTCGCAACCGCAAGCCGCCACTTCGGTTCGTTTCGGTGCGCGCCATTGGAGCTGGCCCTCGCGGTGGACCGTTGCCGCCTGCCTCCTCGCGGTCTTGATCGCGGCACCGGTCGTCTCGGTCCTCATCAACGCCTTCGGCGCGCGCAGCGACATCTGGCAGCACCTGGTCGAGACGGTGCTCGGCGATTATGTCGCCAACTCGTTCCTGATCATGAGCGGCGTGACGGTCGGCGTGCTGGTCGTGGGCGTGCCGGGGGCGTGGATGACGACCATGTGCCGCTTCCCCGGGCGGCGCCTGTTCGACTGGGCACTGCTGCTGCCCATGGCATTTCCCGCTTATGTGATCGCCTACGCCTATACCGGATTGCTGGATTATGCCGGGCCGGTGCAGACCGGCCTGCGCGAGATGATCGGTGATCCCTATGGGCTGCGCTGGCTGCCGGAGGTGCGCTCGCTGCCCGGCGCCATCGTGATGCTGGTGCTCGTTCTCTACCCTTACGTCTATCTGCTGGCGCGCGCCGCATTCCTGGAGCAGTCGGTGTGCGTGCTGGAAGTCAGCCGCACCCTGGGATGCTCGCCGTGGAGCAGCTTCCGCCGCGTCGCGCTGCCGCTGGCGCGTCCGGCAATCGTGGCGGGCGTCGCGCTGGCGCTGATGGAAGCGTTGAACGACTACGGCACCGTCTCCTATTTCGGGATCAACACGCTCGCGACCGGGATCTTCCGCGTGTGGCGCGGCATGGGCGATCCGGTGGCGGCTTCGCAGATCGCGGTCATCCTGCTGCTGTTCGTGTTCGCGCTGCTCGCGATCGAGCGTGGGTCGCGCGGGCGGGCGAGCTATGCGCACTCGACTGCACGCTACCGGCCGCTGCCGCGCTTTAGGCTGCGTGGCTGGGCCGCTTCGGGCGCGATCATCGGCTGCGCGCTGCCGGTCGTGCTCGGCTTCGCGCTGCCGGCGGCGATGCTGCTGCATTGGGCGCTGAGCAGTCCGGAATTCTGGAACAACGCCCGGTTCCTGGGCGTGCTGCGCAACTCGTTCGTGATTTCCGCCATCGCGGCGGTGCTGACACTCGGCGTCGCGGTCGTGCTCGCCTATGCATTGCGGCTGCATCCGACGCGGGCCACCCGGTTTGCGGCGCGGGTTGCGAGCATGGGATATGCGGTGCCGGGCGCCGTGCTGGCGATCGGCGTGCTGCTCCCGTTGGCGAGCCTCGATCATGTCCTCGCCAACTGGTTCAAGGCGCATTTCGGCTGGAGCGTCGGCCTCGTGTTCACCGGCACGCTGGTTGCCGTGAGCTACGCCTATCTGACGCGCTTCCTCACCATCAGCTTCAGCGCGGTCGAGGCGAGCCTGGGCAAGATCACGCTCAGCATGGATCTGGCGGCGCGCTCGCTCGGGCGTTCGCCCAGCCAGACGCTTGGGCTCGTTCATCTGCCGATCATGCGCGGCACGCTGCTGACCGCCGCGATCCTGGTGTTCGTCGATGTGCTCAAGGAACTGCCGGCGACCCTGGTGCTGCGTCCGTTCAACTTCGACACGCTGGCCACGCGCACCTACGATCTTGCGTCCGACGAGCGGCTGGTGGAAGCAGCGGGGCCGGCGCTGGCGATCGGGCTGGTCGGCATCCTGCCGGTCTACCTGCTGTCGCGCGCCATCCGCGCCGCGCGCCCCGGTGGGCAAAGGGATCAGTGATGCAGCCGCAAGATGCCCTGGTGCTGCAGAACCTCGAGCACGACTACGAGCGCGTGCGGGCGGTCGACGGCGTCTCGCTGTCGGTGAAAGCGGGCGAGGTCGTGTGCCTGGTAGGACCATCCGGCTGCGGCAAGTCGACCGTGCTGCGCTTGGCGGCGGGTCTCGAGACGCTGCAGAGCGGCCGTGTTTCCATGCGCGGCGATGTGGTCGGCGATCCCGCCGCGCGCGTGCGCGTGCCGCCGGAACGGCGTCACGTCGGATTGGTGTTCCAGGACTTCGCGCTGTTCCCGCACCTGACGGTCGGCGCCAACGTCGCCTTCGGCCTCACCCAGCTGCCGCCGGCGGAGCGTGCCAAGCGCGTGCGCGACGTGCTGCGCCAGGTGGAGATGGACGGCTACATCGACGCCTACCCCCATGCCTTGTCCGGCGGTCAGCAGCAGCGCGTGGCGCTGGCCCGCGCGCTGGCGCCGGAGCCGTCGGTGCTGTTGCTGGACGAGCCGTTCTCCGGCCTCGACGAGCGCCTGCGCGAGCAGGTGAGGGACGATACGCTGCGGCTGCTGCGGCGGAATGGAACGGCGGCGCTGCTGGTCACCCACGATCCGGAAGAGGCGCTGTTCATGGCCGACCGCATCTATCTGATGCGCGCGGGCAAGATCGTGCAAAGCGGGCCGCCGCAGGAGCTTTACTACCGGCCGGCCGACCTGTTCGTGGCGAGCTTCTTCTCGCGCGTCAACGAGCTGCGCGGCGTGGTGCAGGACGGCCATGTGGAGAGCCCCCTCGGGCGCCTCGGCGCGCCGGGTCATGCGGAGGGCGCGCGGGTGGTCGTCAGCTTCCGGCCCGAGGCCGTCGCCTTGTCGCATGCGCGCGGCGATGAGGCGGACGGCTTGATTGTTGAGGTGCAGGATACCCATTTCCTGGGAACCGGCTGGGTCGTGCACGTGCCGGTGCGGGACGCCGACGGGCGAGAGGTGAAGGTGTCGGTGAGGCTCAATGGCCGGCCACCGCGAGCGGGCGATCGGGTCGTCCTGAAGGTTCCGCCGGATGCGATCGTCATGTTCCCGGAAACGTGAAAATCCAAAGGCTTATACGACCGTAATTCAATCGAAATAGCGCTCAGCGGCTTGTTGCAGCCCCAAGGTCATTCTGCGATAGTCCGCCCCGCGTAACACTGAGGAGAGCCCTGATGGGTATCGGTAGCTGGTGGCATTGGCTGATCTTGCTGGTCGTCGTGCTCCTTTTGTTCGGAGGTCGCGGCAAGATTCCCAATCTCATGAAAGATCTTGGCCAAGGCATTAATGCCTTCAAGAAGGGTCTGAAGGAGAACAAGGACGGCGAGCAGCAGCCGCAGGCCGAGAACAACGACAAGCAGCAGAGCGTCATCGACCGGTCGTAACGGCCGGCGGAAGTCGTTGGAAGGCGTTCTCGATGTTCGATCTGGGCTGGAGCGAGCTGCTGGTTGTGGGTGCGGTCGCTCTGGTCGTGCTGGGGCCGAAGGAGCTGCCGAATGCGCTCCGCACGGTCACCAATCTCACCAAGAGCGCGCGGCGCCTGGCTGGAGAATTCCAGAGCGGCATTAACGAGATCGTGCGGGAAGCCGAGCTGGAGGATGCCCGCAAGGCCGCGCAATCCATGACCAAGGGCTCGATCTCCAAGGCGATCGAGAAGGCCGTGGACCCAACCGGCGAAATGAAATCGACGGTCTCGTCCCTCGAAACAGATGTGAAGCAGATCAAGGCGGAGCCGCAACTATCCCCGGTTGGCCCGATCCCGCCTGCGCCGCCGATGGCAGCGCCGGCGCAACCCGACGCGATTGCGGCACCCGAGCCCGCAAAGGACGCCGAGGCAGTTGCCGACAGCGCCGGTCCGAAGGCCGAGGCGAAGGTCTAACGTCATGGCGGGCGCCGAAGAAGAAAAGAAAATGCCGCTGCTCGAGCATCTGGTCGAGCTGCGTCGGCGCTTGCTTTATTCGGGCGTGGCGTTCGTGCTCACCTTCATCCTGTGCTTCTCGTTCGCACAGTACATGTTCAACTTCCTCGCTGCGCCGCTCGCCGAGTATTTCCATGACGTTGAGGGGCGCCGTTTCATCTACACCGATCTGACCGAGCCGTTCTTCACCAACATGAAGCTCGCCGCGTTCGGCGCTCTGTGTGTCTCGTTCCCGATCGTCGCGGGGCAGATCTGGGCATTCGTCGCACCCGGCCTCTACAAGAACGAGCGCCAGGCGTTCCTGCCGTTCCTCATCGCAACGCCCTTCATGTTCGCAGTCGGCGCGGGGTTCTTCTATTACGTGCTGCTGCCGTGGGCGATCCAGTTTTTTGCCGGCTTCGAGCAGGTGGGTGGACAGGACGTCCTGCCGGTGCAGATGGAGAACAAGGTCGGCGAATATATCGGCTTCGTCATGACGCTGATCTTCGCCTTCGGCCTGTGCTTCGAGCTGCCGGTGTTGCTGACGCTGCTGGCGCGCGTGGGATTGGTGACGTCGGACGGCCTCAAGGCCAAGCGGCGCTACGCCATTGTGCTGGTGGTGCTGGTGGCTGCGATCGTCACGCCACCGGATGTATTCAGCCAGATCAGCCTGGCGGTGCCTTTGATCGCCCTCTATGAGATATCGATCATTCTGGCGAAGATGGTCGAGAGGCGGCGCGCCAAGCAGGACGCGGAGGCCGAGAAGGAATTCGATGAGGACGCCAAGCCCGCCTCGGTGGTCCAGCGTCAGTAGCGAAAGCCCTTTTTCTCCGCTTCGCTCCAGGCCGGCTTCAACTTTGCAATGCGCTTGTAGATCGGGCAGCCGGCGTGATGCGCGCCGGGCAGGTAGCCGATGCTCATCAGGAACTCGCCGACGATCTCGCCGCCGGTGAAGACGAAGGTCTTCTTGAACAGCTTCACCCATTCGTCCTTGCGCTTGGGGTGATGCGACTTCAGCCAGTCGGCGAAGGATCCGAACTCGCGCTGAATGACCTTGATGCGCTTGGCGTTCTCGATCGTCGCCTCGATCTTCATGCGGTTGCGGATGATGGACTCGTCCCGCATCAGCCGCTCCACGTCGCGCGCGCCGAGGCGCGCCACCCTCTCGATCCTGAAGTCGCGAAACGCCTTCTGGAACGCATCCTGGCGCTTGAGGATGGTGAGCCAGCTGAGGCCGGCCTGGTTGATCTCGAGGACCAGGCGCTCAAACAGCTCATCGTCGTCGGCAATTGGAAACCCGTAGTGCGATTGATGATAGGGCCCGTGCCATTCATGGCCCGGCGCAACGTCGCAATAGGTGCTCATGAGCTAGCTTCCGGTCGAGAGCGATAGCAGCGAGAGTCCGAGGATCTGCGTCACATAGAAATAGACACCCCAGATCAGCAAGGAAATGACAGTAGTGATCATGGCCTTGCGGCCGAGCTGCGGGTTGACCGGTGCGCCGGGATCGTGGCCCGCTTCGGTCTTGGTCGCCTGCCGCACGCCCCACGGCAGGACCGCGAACAGGATCACGAACCAGATCAGCAGAAAGATCGCGGCCTGCGAGAACCAGTAGCTCACGTCACGCCTGCTCGAGTTCGATCAGGGTGCCGTAGAAGTCCTTGGGATGGAGGAACAGCACCGGCTTGTCGTGCGCGCCGATCTTCGGCTCGCCGTCGCCCAGGACCCGGGCGCCTTCCGCCTTCAGCCGGTCGCGCGCGGCGTAGATGTCCTCGACCTCGTAGCAGACATGGTGGATCCCGCCGCTCGGGTTGCGCTCCAGGAAGCCCTTGATCGGCGAGTTGTCTCCGAGGGGATGGAGCAGCTCGATCTTGGTGTTGGGCAGCTCGACGAACACCACCGTGACGCCGTGCGCGGGCTGCGGGATCGGAGCCGACACCTTGGCGCCGAGCGCGGTGCCATAGGTCGCGGAGGCGGCTGCAATGTCCGGCACCGCAATGGCCACATGGTTCAATCGTCCGATCATCGCTCCTCCCGTCCAGCCAATGTTGCAGCGCCGAACGCCCTGCGCAAGGCTCGCTTAGGTCGTTGAGTTAACTGTGTTTTCTCGCCCGCGCGCAGCCGGCGTCATGTCGCAGCGTGGATCTCCGGTCCATCCTTGTGACCACCGGCGCGACCTTCCTGCTAGGTTTATCTTTACCTTAAGTATATATTTTGCTTGAGCTTTTCGGCCGAATCACAGGCCGAAGCAGCGCACAGAGAGGGCAGGACTGCGATGATGCGAATCTGGACACGCCGGACGCTCTGGATGACGTTGGCGGTCGTTGCCTGCCTTGAGTGGGGGCAGCTGGCGTCCGCCCAGGCTCCGGAGATCGGCGCGGTCGTTCAGCGCACCTATCGCGGCGCCACCGCGGCGGGCGACCAGGAGCCGATTCGCGAGATCTACTTCCAGGACGAGGTCTATTCGCAGGAGCTGGTGAAGACCGGCGTGCGCGGATCGACCGAGCTGCAGTTCCTCGACAACACCCATCTGGTGGTCGGGCCCAATGGCGAAGTGCGGCTGGACGAGTTCGTGTACGATCCCGCCACGGCGACCGGGGGCGGCCAACTTTCGCTCCGGATCGGCGCGTTCCGCTACCAGAGCGGCGAGCTCAAGAACAAGGAGAACGTGAAGCTGGTCACGCCGACCGCGACCATGACCATTCGCGGCACGCATCTGGTGATCTTCGTCTCGGCCGACGGCGCGACCGAGGTCAACGTGATCGAAGGCGCGGTGGATGTCCTCGCCTGCAACACGCCGAGCACGGTGGCGGTTAATGCCGGACAGCGGATCAACGTCACTTCGGGCTGCGCGACCTCGGTGGCAGGCTTGCGGGCGCTGCCGCGAGACTACGTTCCGCAGTCACCGGACTCGGCGGGGCCGCCGATCGGCGACCCGGGCAGCGACGGGCCGAACGACGGCTCCGAACCAGAGAGCGAGCAAAGAAACTAGGCATGAGCGTGCTGGACGCCATCGAATTCGCGAACGGTGCGTTCTACGATGCGTTCTCGACCGCGAACATCGACCAGATGTCGGAGCTGTGGGCGGCCAGCGATGCGGTCTTCTGCTGCCATCCTGGATGGCAGCCGATCCACGGCCGCGCGGCGGTGCTGCGCAGCTGGGCCGAGATCTTCTCCAACGCCGGTGCGATGCCGATCGCGCACCGGGTGTTGGCGCGTGACCTGGTTGGCGACATGGGCATCGTGTGCTGCCTGGAATCGGTTTCGGGCCACGGCTTCATCGCGACCAACCTGTTCGTGCGCGACGGCAAGATCTGGCGGATGGTGCATCACCATGCCGGGCCGATCGCCGGGCCCGTGCCGGTCATCGCCGGCACGCGCGGACCGGCGCCCAACTAACGTGCGATGGCCCTGCGTTGCACGCATAAATCCAGCGGCGCATAGTGCTGTCATGGCGATTCGCACCACGATTCGGGGCCTGAGGGGGATGTTTCGAGCGTCGCGTGCCATGCATCCCTGGCGTTCGTGCCTGGCAGCCGGGGCCGCGATCGTGCTGCTGTCGTCCGCTGCGCTTGCCGACTATGCGGCGGGGCTTGCTGCTTTCAACCGCAAGGATTTTGCCCACGCCTTCTCCGAATGGATCGAGAGCGCGAAGGCGGGGGACGCGCATGCGCAGCATGGGCTAGGCATGCTCTATGAACTGGGGCAGGGCGTTCCCTATGCCGATCCGAAGGCGGCGTCCGAGTGGTACCAGAAGGCCGCCGACCAGAACTACGCACCTGCCGTCAACAATCTCGCTCGGCTCTACGCCGACGGCCGCGGCGTCAAGCAGGATGTGCCGAAGGCGATCGAATTGTGGTCGAAGGCGGCGGAGGCGGGCAACATTACCGCGCGCTTCAATCTCGGCCTGCAATATGCTGCTGGCATCGGGGTCAAGAAGGACATGAAAAAGGCGGCCGAGCAGCTGCTGCAGGCGGCGGAGAGCGGCTTGCCCGAAGCGCAGTTCGCGGTCGCCGGCTTCTATCGCGACGGCACCGGCGTGCCGAAGGACATGGACTCTGCACGGCAATGGTACGACCGCGCCGCCGCGGCCGGCTTCGAGCCGGCGCGCAAGGAACTCGCCGCCATCGACAAGCCGGCGGTCAGTCCCACGCCTGCGGTCGAGCAGGGCGAAGCTGCGCCGCCCGGCAATCAACCGGCCGACGATCAGCAGGCCCAGAAGACCGAGACGCCGCCGGCCGAAGCGGTGAAGACGGACTCCCCGCCGACAGAACCCAGCGAGACAGAGCAGCCCGCGACGCCGCCGACTGTGGAAGCAAAGCAACCGGAACCGACATCGCCCGCCGAGGCACCGCCGGTCGAGGCAGCCACCACGGGGCAGGCACGCGAGCAAGAGGGCGCCACGGGCGAGGCGCCCGCGTCGGAGCAAGAGCAGGCGGAGGTCCCCGCGCAGACGCCCGAGAATCCCACCGGAGAGGATACGCTCGCGCTGGATCCCAGCGATCCGAGGGCCGATCTGCCGGTTGCGGAATCGCTCACCGGGGATGCGCGCCTCTATCGCATCTGGCTCTATGAGTCCGGGCAGGAGGGCGACGCGCGCTCCTACTGGGACAAGCTGACGATGCAGTATCCGGGGCTGCTCAAGAAGCTCGACCTCGATCTCCGGCGCTATTTCCTGGGCGAGGCGAAGGGCTCGCTCTACCGTGTCTTCGCCGGCCCGTTCGAGAGTCTTGGCGACGCGCAAAAAGCGTGCGAGGACATCAGGACGCGGTTTGGCGATCAGTTCTGCCGGCCCGTTCTCAACTAGCCACCTTTCTTTGTTTCACGAGGTGAGCCGACCGATGCAGCCTGGCGATCACCCCAGTTTGGCGTTGCTGACCGGCGCGCAGATGCGCGCTGCCGAGCAGGCGGCATTCGCGCGCGGCCTGCCGAGCTTCGAGGCCATGCGCCGCGCCGGCGTCGCGGTGGCTGACGCGATCATCGCGCGTTGGCCGGTCGCGAGCGTCGGCGGCGTGCATGTGCTGTGCGGACCGGGCAACAACGGCGGCGACGGCTTCATCACCGCTGCCACGCTGCATGCTGCCGGCTATCGGGTGACGGTCCACGCCTTGCGCCGCAAGTCCGAGTACGGCGGCGACGCCGCGCGCGCGGCCGCCATGTGGCATGACGATTTGCTGAAGCCGGATATCGGAGCCCTTGACGCGCTCGATCGATCCGCGGTCGTGGTCGATGCGTTGTTCGGCATCGGCCTCGATCGCGCATTGGAGGGCGAGGCGGCCGCGGTGATCGAAGCGGTCAATCGCTCGTCGGCAACCGCCGTCGCGGTCGACATCGCGAGCGGCGTGCATGCCGACGACGGGCGGATCATGGGCGCGGCGATCGACGCCGATCTCACCGTGACCTTCAACTGGCGCAAGCTGGGCCATGTGCTGCAGCCAGGCGCCACGCGGTGCGGCGAGATCGTCGTGGCCGATGTGGGATTCAGCGCCGCCGATCTTGGCGCGGCAAAGCCGGCCTGTTGGCTGAACCAGCCGGCGCTGTGGGCCTCGGCCTATCCGTTGCCGAAGGCGACCCATCACAAGTATCAGCGCGGGCATGCAGTGATCGCCGGTGGAGCGGTGATGACCGGCGCAGCACGCCTGGCGGCGCATGCGGCGCGGCGGGTCGGCATCGGGCTCCTGACCCTGGCGGTACCACCGGAGGCCTGGCCGGTCTATGCCGCCGATCAACCGGGCGCGATTGTACGCAGGGCCGGCGATCTCGCCGCCTTTGCCGGGATCGCGGGCGACGAGCGGGTCACGTCGATCCTGATCGGCAGCGGCCTGGAGCCGGACGATACGACGGCGGACCTGGTGCGCACCGGCGCCGCCCTCAGCCGTCCCACGGTGATCGACGGCGGCGGCCTGACCGTGCTCGCCGGCAACGGTCAGCTCATACACGGCCGGCCCGGAATCGTCCTGACGCCCCACGAAGGGGAGTTCGGGCGCCTGTTCCCGGACCTGGTGGCACGCCGCAGCAAGATCGAGCGAGCCCGGGAGGCCGCGCAGCGCAGTGGCTGCACGATCGTCCTCAAGGGCTCCGACACGGTCATTGCCGCTCCCGACGGTGGCTGCATCCTGGCCGCCGGCGCGCCGCCGACGCTGGCGACCGCCGGCACCGGGGACGTCCTGGCTGGCGTCATCACGGGCCTGTTGGGCCTCCAGATGGCGCCGCTCCAGGCCGCCGCGATGGGAGTCTGGCTGCACGGCCAGGCGGCGGAAGGCTTCGGCCTTGGGCTGATTGCGGAGGATCTCCCGAACCGGCTTCCCGCGGCCCTGACCAAGGCGCTGGCGCAGAAGGGTTAATTCCCAGGCGGCCGGTTGGGCCGGCCGGGCCGCCGGTTTCGGCCTTTTTCCTTGTGCCGACCGCGCGCCTGGGATACATCCGCGCCCGACAATGCGGGCGGCAATCCGCGATGGCGCATTAGACAGAACGCCGGGCGGGCGTGGCGGAACTGGTAGACGCGCTGGATTTAGGTTCCAGTGACGCAAGTCGTGGGGGTTCAAGTCCCTCCGCCCGCACCACCCGACTGTCGCCCGCCGTCGCCTTGCCGGAACTGCCAACAACGAGCGGATAGAGCCTTCCATGCAGATCACGGAAACCAACGCCACCGGCCTCAAGCGCGAATACAAGGTCGTCGTCCCCGCCGACACGCTCCAGGGACAGATCGAGACCCGCCTGAAGGAGCTGGGCGAGCGGATCCGCATGCCGGGCTTCCGTCCGGGCAAGGTGCCGCTGCAGCTGCTGAAGCAGCGCTACGAGAAGTCGGTGATGGGCGAGGTGCTGGAGAAGACGGTGCACGAGGGTTCGCACCAGCTGCTCAACGAGCGCAACCTGCGGCCGGCCGGCCAGCCCAAAGTCGAGATCGTGAAATTCGAGGACGGCAAGGACCTCGAGTTCAGCGTTGCCATGGAAGTGATTCCGGACATCACGCCGGTCGACTTCAAGACCCTCAAGCTCGAGCGTACCGTGGTCGACGTGCCGGACTCCGAGATCGAGGAGAGCCTGCAGCGCCTGGCCAAGCGCCAGCGCAAGCCGGAGAACGCGCCGGATGACCACGCCGCGCAGTCGGGCGACGTCGTGCACATCGATTTCGTCGGCCGCATCGACGGCAAGGAGTTCGAGGGCGGCAAGGCCGAGGATTTCCACCTGGAGCTCGGCTCCGGCATGTTCATCCCGGGCTTCGAGGACCAACTCGTCGGCCTGAAGAAGGGCGACAAGAAGGCGGTCAAGGTCGACTTCCCGGCGGAGTACGGGAACAAGGAACTGGCGGGCAAGCCTGCCGAGTTCGATGTGACGGTAAAGCAGGTCAGCCAGCTCAAGGAGCAGCCGATCGACGACGAGATGGCGAAGGCGCTTGGTGCCGACAACCTCGAAGGCTTGCGCAAGCGCGTGCGCGACCAGATCGAGCGCGACTACGGCCTCGCCAGCCGCGCGCGCCTGAAGCGCGTGCTGCTGGACCAGCTGGCCGACAAGCACGATTTCACGCTGCCCGAGGGCCTGGTCGAGGCCGAGTTCGAGGCGATCTGGAAGCAGATCGAGGCGGACATGAAGGCCGACCGGCTGGATGCGGAGGACAAAGGCAAGAGCGAGGAACAGCTCAAGACCGAGTACCGCGACATCGCCAGGCGCCGCGTGAAGCTGGGCCTGCTGCTGTCGGAAGTCGGGCGCGCCAACAATATCCAGGTTCCGAATGATGATTTGACCCGCGCGATCATCACCGAAGCCCGCCGCTTCCCGGGCCAGGAGAAGCAGGTGATCGAGTATTATCAAAAGTCGCCGGAGGCTTTGAATCAGCTCCGCGCGCCCATATATGAGGACAAGGTCATCGACTTCATCCTGGAACTTGCGCAGGTGTCCGAGCGCCGCACGAGCCCGGACGAGTTCCGCAAGGAAGGCGAAGCCGCCGCCTGATCGGAGCGCAATTTGCGCCACCCTGAGCGCGGCGTATGATCGGCGTAATGCGATGATTCGCCGGCCCTGAGTCGACTGATGGGCCGGACCACAGCGTTTTGACGAGGGCTACATGATCAGAGATCGCGACCCAATCGAGACTTACAACAACATGCTGGTGCCGATGGTGGTCGAGCAGACCGCGCGCGGCGAGCGGGCCTTCGACATCTACTCCCGGCTGCTGAAGGAGCGGATCATCTTCGTGGTCGGTCCGGTGAATGACCACATGGCCAGCCTGGTCTGCGCCCAGCTGCTGTTCCTGGAATCCGAGAATCCGAGCAAGGAGATCTCGCTCTACATCAACTCGCCGGGCGGCGTGGTGACTTCGGGGCTCGCGATGTATGACACCATGCAGTATGTGCGGCCGGACATTTCGACCATCTGCGTCGGCTTGGCGGCTTCGGCGGGCTCGCTGCTCCTGACCGCCGGCGCGAAGGGCAAGCGCTACAGCCTGCCGCACTCCAACATCATGATCCATCAGCCCTCGGGCGGATTCCAGGGCCAGGCGACGGACATCGAGATCCACGCCAAGGAGATCATCAAGACCCGCGACCGGTTGAACAAGATCTACGTGAAGCACACCGGGCAGGAACTCAAGACGATCGAAGACGCGATGGAGCGTGACCGGTTCATGACCCCGGTGGAGGCCAAGGAGTTCGGCCTGGTGGACCAAGTGATTGCAGAGCGGCCCGCCGCCGATGACCCGAGCCGTCCGAAATCCAGCTCTTAACCCTTTGCTAGCCATTCCGGGCCTAGGCTTATTTCCGCCTGGAATAGGCCGATCCGGTGATCGCGGGCCCCGAACCAGTGTCATATATTGGTCCGGCGCCAGGGTGCGGCGGCCAGGCAGCGCAGGGCGGCATAAAGCCGTTGTGCGGACGATTCTTCCAAGGCTAACATGGCATTCGGGGCAAGGCCGAATCCGGCCAGCCTACGTGCGAACGGATAGCGAATGAACAAGTCCAGCGGCAGCGATTCAAAAAACACCCTCTACTGCTCGTTCTGCGGAAAGAGCCAGCATGAGGTTCGCAAGCTGATCGCCGGCCCGACCGTCTTCATCTGCGATGAATGCGTCGAGCTGTGCATGGACATCATCCGTGAGGAGCACAAGACCACGCTGGTGCGCTCGCGTGACGGTGTTCCGAGCCCGCGCGACATCTGCAAGGTGCTGGACGACTACGTGATCGGGCAGGAGCACGCCAAGAAGGTGCTTTCCGTCGCCGTGCACAATCACTACAAGCGGCTCGCCCACGTCGGGAAGCAGAATGACGTCGAGCTGTCCAAGTCGAACATCCTGCTGGTCGGCCCGACCGGTTGCGGCAAGACGCTGCTGGCCCAGACGCTGGCGCGCATCATCGACGTGCCGTTCACCATGGCCGACGCAACCACGCTGACCGAAGCAGGCTACGTCGGCGAGGATGTCGAGAACATCATCCTGAAGCTGTTGCAATCCGCCGACTACAATGTCGAGCGCGCGCAGCGCGGCATCGTCTACATCGACGAAGTCGACAAGATCAGCCGCAAGTCCGACAACCCCTCGATCACCCGCGATGTGTCGGGCGAGGGCGTGCAGCAGGCCTTGCTGAAGATCATGGAAGGCACCATCGCCTCGGTTCCGCCGCAGGGCGGCCGCAAGCATCCGCAGCAGGAATTCCTGCAGGTCGACACGACCAACATCCTGTTCATCTGCGGCGGTGCGTTCGCGGGTCTCGAGAAGATCATCGCGCAGCGCGGCCGCGGCGGGTCCGCCATCGGTTTCGGCGCCGATGTGCGTGGTCCGGACGATCGGCGCGCGGGCGAAGTGCTGCGCGAGGTCGAGCCTGAAGACCTGCTGAAGTTCGGCCTCATTCCGGAATTCGTTGGCCGTCTGCCGATCGTGGCGACGCTCGAGGATCTCGATGAAGAGGCTCTGGTCAAGATCCTGACCGAGCCCAAGAATGCGCTGGTGAAGCAGTATCAGCGGCTGTTCGAGATGGAAGACGTCCGTCTCGATTTCGCCGAGGATGCGCTGGGCGCGATCGCGCGCAGGGCGATCGCGCGCAAGACCGGCGCTCGTGGCCTGCGCTCCATCCTGGAAGCGATCCTGCTGGAATCGATGTTCGACCTGCCCAGCCTGGACGGCGTCGAGGCGATCGTGATCAGCCGGGAAGTGGTCGAGGGCAAGGCCAAGCCGCTCTACATCTACACCGACCGCCGCGGCGATGTGGCCGGCGCCTGAGCCGCTCCGCGTCTCCTGCATTCCCGGCATCCTGGGTCTGCCGAAAGCGGGACCTTGAAGGGGCATGCCCGGTTTACCAGATAGTTAACAGGAACAACGGGCCCACCGCCCGGCCACCGTGCGCCGTTATGACGCGCCTGTCCGCAATCGCCACCATCGGCATGGTTCGTGCAGGGAAAATGACGGCGTGCGCCCACCCCCGATCCGACCGGGAAATCTTGTCCGGTCATGAGGTTGCTAGGGGGTACTGGCGGGGCTAGTCTGCCTGTTGAAGCATTGGAGTCTGCATTGCGATGACGCAAGAAAATCCCTCCCTCCCCAAGTATCCGGTCCTGCCGCTCAGGGACATTGTGGTGTTCCCGCACATGATCGTGCCGCTGTTCGTCGGGCGCGAGAAATCGGTGCGCGCGCTCGAGGACGTGATGAAGGAGGATAAGCAGATTCTCCTGGTCACCCAGCGCAACGCGGCCCAGGACGATCCCGGCCCGGCAGATATGTACGGGGTCGGCACCGTCGGCACCGTGCTGCAGCTGTTGAAGCTGCCGGACGGCACCGTGAAGGTGCTGGTCGAAGGCGGCATGCGCGCCAAGATCGAGGACTTCTCAGACATCGATCCGTTCTTCATCGCCCGCGCCGGCGAGATGGGCGAGAGCGACCATGAGGGCAAGGAAGTCGAGGCGCTGGCTCGCTCGGTGATCACGCAGTTCGAGCAGTATATCAAGCTCAACAAGAAGATCCCGCCCGAGGTGCTGGTCTCGGTCAACCAGATCGAGGATCCCTCGAAGCTGGCCGACACGGTCGCCTCGCACCTGACCCTGAAGATTTCCGACAAGCAGGAGCTGCTCGAGATCGCGTCGGTGTCGGCGCGCCTGGAGAAGGTATTCTCCTTCATGGAGGGCGAGATCGGCGTCCTGCAGGTGGAAAAGCGCATCCGCTCGCGCGTCAAGCGCCAGATGGAGAAGACACAGCGCGAGTACTACCTCAACGAGCAGATGAAGGCGATCCAGAAGGAGCTGGGCGAATCCGAGGACGGCCGCGACGAATTGGCCGAGCTCGAGGAGCGCATCAAGAAGACCAAGCTCTCCAAGGAAGCGCGCGAGAAGGCCGCCGCGGAGGTCAAGAAGCTCCGCACCATGAGCCCGATGTCGGCGGAAGCGACGGTCGTCCGCAACTACCTCGACTGGCTGCTCTCCATTCCATGGAACAAGCCGACCAAGATCAAGAAGGACATCAAGCTCGCCGAGAAGGTGCTCAACGACGACCACTACGGCCTGGAGAAGGTCAAGGAGCGCATCCTCGAGTATCTCGCGGTGCAGCAGCGCCAGAAGAAGATCAAGGGTGCGATCCTGTGCCTGGTCGGTCCGCCGGGCGTGGGCAAGACCTCGCTCGGCAAGTCGGTCGCCCGGGCCACAGGACGCAACTTCATCCGCATCTCGCTTGGCGGCGTGCGGGACGAGGCGGAGGTGCGCGGCCATCGCCGGACCTATATCGGCTCGATGCCCGGCAAGGTCATCCAGGCGATGAAGAAGGCGAAGTCGTCGAACCCGCTGTTCCTGCTGGACGAGATCGATAAGCTCGGCCAGGACTGGCGCGGCGACCCGTCGTCGGCGCTGCTGGAGGTCCTGGACCCAGAGCAGAACGTCAACTTCAACGACCACTACCTGGAGGTCGATTATGACCTCAGCGACGTGATGTTCATCACGACCGCCAACACTCTGCGCATGCCGCAGCCGCTGATGGACCGCATGGAGATCATCCGCATCCCCGGCTACACCGAGGATGAAAAGGTCGAGATCGCGTTCCGCCATCTGGTCCCCAAGCAGATGAAGGAACACGCGCTGAAGAAGACCGAGTGGACGGTGTCGGAAGACGCGATCCGCGATCTGGTGCGTTACTACACGCGCGAGGCGGGTGTCCGCAACCTCGAGCGCGAGATCGCCAACCTGGCGCGCAAGTCGATCAAAGAGATTCTGATGAAGAATCTCAAGAAGGTCTCGATCAGCCGGCGCAACGTGGCGAAGTTCGCCGGCGTCCGCAAGTTCCGCTACGGCGAGGCGGAGGCCAAGGACATGGTCGGCGTCACCACTGGCCTCGCCTGGACCGAGGTGGGCGGCGACATCCTGACCATCGAAGCGGTGACCCTGCCCGGCAAGGGCAAGGTGACCGCGACCGGCAAGCTCGGCGACGTCATGAAGGAGTCGGTGCAGGCCGCGGAATCGTTCGTCAAGTCGCGCGCCGCCGAGTTCGGCATCAAGCCGACCTTGTTCAATCGCAAGGACATTCACGTGCACGTGCCGGAAGGCGCAACGCCGAAGGATGGACCTTCTGCCGGCGTCGCAATGGTGACCACCATCGTGTCGGTGCTGACCGGCATTCCGGTGCGCCGCGATGTTGCGATGACCGGCGAGGTCACGCTGCGTGGCCGCGTGCTGCCGATCGGCGGCTTGAAGGAGAAGCTGCTGGCCGCGTTGCGCGCGGGCATCAAGACCGTCGTCATTCCATCCGAGAATGAGAAGGACCTGGCGGAAATTCCCGACAACGTGAAGCGCGGCCTGCAGATCGTTCCCGCAGCGACCGTCGATGAAGTGCTGAAACGCGCGCTCGTTGCGCCGCTCACACCGATCGAGTGGATCGAGCCTGCGGAACCGGCGACGCCAGTCGGCGAGAAGTCGGGCGATGAGGACGTCGGCATTGTGACGCACTGATCGCACAGCATTTTCTCGCTCTAACAAACATCTGACAACGTGCTGAGAGCCGCGATTATCCTGGGGATAATCGCGGTTCTTTCATTGACTGTCTCGAAAACCGGGTTCTAAAATCCCGCGTTCAGGGCCTGGCGAAACCAATCCAATCAATTCGAACGATCCAGAGAGCAAGGGGGGTACCCAGTGAACAAGAACGACTTGATTGCGGAAGTGGCCGACGATACCGGCCTTTCCAAATCAGACGCAGCCCGCGCGGTCGATGCCGTCTTCGACGCCATCACCAAGGCGCTCAAGAAGAACAACGAAGTGCGGCTGGTCGGTTTTGGTACCTTCAGCGTCGCACGGCGCGCGAAGTCGAAGGGCCGCAATCCGCGCACTGGTGAAGAGATCCAGATCCCGGCATCCAAGCTGCCGAAGTTCAAGGCGGGCAAGGGACTGAAGGACGCGGTGAACTGAGTACAGATTGATTCCACATCGCTGATGTGATGAGCTACCGGCCGCTTGGATGAGCGGCCGGTTTCATTTTGGGCGATTAGCTCAGTTGGTAGAGCGCTTCCTTTACACGGAAGATGTCGGCGGTTCGAGTCCGTCATCGCCCACCACGCTTCGCTCGTTAAGCGAGCGAGGCTGCCGCGCCGCCGCCCAACGGGCGAAGGCGGGCCATCGCACCCGCGAGCTACGGCTCGGCAAGCCACTGGACCTTCCGTTCTGAACCGAGCAAGGCTGTGCATCCCGGCTTAGCAACCATGGGATGCGCATGACCTACGTCTACATACTTCGCAGCCTGGCACTCCTCGATCGCTACTATGTTGGTGTACCTGCGCGCTCGGCTAAAGAAGCACAACGCTGGTGAGGTTCCGCACACGTCCAAATATGCTCCGTGGGCGATCAAGACC
>DATFDU010000124.1:0-6206 GCA_035251915.1 Dongiaceae bacterium
GACCGGAACGACAAGCTCAACCCGATGTTCCGCTTCGACAACGCTCATGCCGTGCCCTATCTCCATTGCGAGATCGAAGGCAACTGGATCGCGGTCTTGATGGACGACGTCATCACTGCTGCGGCCGGCGCCCTGGTGGGATGCGTCTTCTTCGGACCGCTCGGCGCCTACGTGGTCGGGGCCCTGGCCTGGCTGCTGAAGCAGCTGCTGGACTGGCTGACCGGCAACGATGGCGATGCCGGCGAGCAGGATGTGGACTGGGACGATCCCAGCGAAGAGCCGGTGGACGGGGTCGGCGGCGATGCGGGTGACAGCCTGCTGATCTACGGCAACGCCATCATGGATACCGAGCACGGGCAGTATTTCGAGATCCATCCGGTGCGGGCCTTCTACATCATGGGCAAGGACGGGCAGCCGGGCGGGTTCGATCTCGCCGACATCGACGACAAGGAGGCGATTGCGAAATGCGCACGCGTTGCCGGCGCGGAGGAGGACGACCGTCCCGACGTGATCCTGCGCGAGCACGGCACGCTGCTCTCCTGGGGCGCCGACACCCGGTATGCCGGCGGCCCGGCGCCGGTGATCCGGTGACAGCCCGTCCGTTCCGAAGAGCTGGGGCGGCACACATTCGAGGCCGGTTGTTGTCAGCCGGCGATCTGCACGCGGCGTCGCGACGAGGCTGAAACAAAAAAAGCCCGGGATCGCTCCCGGGCTTTCAATTCTTCGCATCGCCGCGCCTCAGTGCAGCTTCTTCTCCACCTCGGCGATCGCCTGGTCGATCAGGGCGCCGCCGCGCGCGCCGTCGATCTGGCTGCGGATGATCTGGGCCGCGGCGGCGGTCGCCACGTCCACCGCCTCGCGCCGCACTTCGGCGAGGGCTGCGGCCTCGGCCTGGGCGATCTTCTCCAGCGAGGCCTTCTCGCGCCGCGCCAGGTTCTCTTCCAGCTTCTTGCCGGCGTCCTTGATCTGGCGCTGGGCGAGGGACTTGGCGTTGGAGATGATCTCCTCCGCCTCGCGCATGGCGTCGCGCTGCTTGCGCTGGTATTCCGCCAGCAGGGCCTGCGCCTCGTCCTTCAGCTTCTGCGCCTCGTCGAGGTCCGACTTGATCTTGAGCGAGCGCCGGTCGAGCATCTGGGCCAGCGCCTTCCACAGCTTCGGCCCGGCCAGCACGATGAAGATGAAAAACGCGAGATAGACCCAGGTGTGCGGGTTCTCGAGGATCGCGTGCCAGCCGTTGCCGCCTTCTTCGATCATCGTGCACGCTCCTTCATCACGCCGTCGACCGCATGCACGACGGCGGTCGGATCGACCGTCGCGCCGGTGATCTTGCCGGCCATCAGCGCCGCCACCTCGGCCGCGATGCCGCGCACGTCGGCCAGGGCCTGGTTCTTGGCCGCTCGGATGCCGGCTTCCGCCGAAGCGGTCTGGTCCGCCATCTTCCCGGCGAACTCGGCTTCGCGCGCGGCAGTCTCCGCCGCGATGTCGGCAGCGGCCTTGGCGAGCGCCGCCTGGGCCTGCGCCCTGGCATCGGCGATCGCCTTCTGGTAGCCGGCCAGCACCTGCGCCGCCTCTTCCTTCAAAGCTTCTGCGCGCTGCAGGTTGCCGTCGATCCGGTCCTCGCGCTGGGCGAGGATGCCGCCGATGCGCGGGATGATCAGCTTCGACATCAGCAGGTAGAGCGCCAGGAACGTGATTCCCAGCCACACCAGCTGCGGCGCAAAGGTGGCAGGATCGAACTGCGGCATAACGATGTCTCCGCGGCCGGGCCGGATATCCGAAGGAATCCCGCGGCAGCCGCCTGCAGAAGCGCGACTAGACGAACAGGATGATCATCGCCACGACGAAGGCGAACAGGCCCGTCGCTTCGACCAGCGCGAAGGTCATCATCATCCGGCCGAACCACTTTTCGGCAGCGGCCGGATTGCGGACCGCCGCGTTCAGGTAGTTGCCGAACAGGACGCCCAGGCCGGCGCCCGCGCCGCCGAGTGCGATCACCGCGAGACCCGCGCCGATGTACCGTGCTGCTTCGACTTCCATTTTACTTTCCCTTCTCAGGCTAGTGGGTTGCGTTGTTGGTAGGGCGATGCGACCGGCCGCACGCTCAGTGCAGGTGGATCGCGTCGTGCAGATAGATGCAGGTCAGAATGGTGAACACGTAGGCCTGCAGGCAGGCGATCAGCAGCTCCAGGCCGAACAGCAGCGTGACGACACCGACCGGCAGCCAACCCGCCCAGATGCCGAGCCCGAAGGCGAAGCTGCCGATCACCGCCAGCATCACGTGGCCCGCCACCATGTTGGCGAACAGCCGGACCGAGAGGCTCATCGGCCGGATGAAATAGGAGATGATCTCGATCGGGATCATCAGGGGCATCAGCCACATCGGCGCGCCCTGCGGCATGAAGTAGGTGAAGAAGTGCAGGCCGTGCCGGACGATGCCGACGACCGTCACCATGAGGAAGACGAAGACCGCCATCGCGCCGGTCACGATGATGTGGCTGGTGACGGTGAAGGCGCCGGGCAGCAGGCCGAGCACGTTGCAGAACAGGACGAACATGAACAGCGAGAACACGAACGGGAAATACTGGCGCCCTTCGTTGCCGACATTGTCCTTCAGCATGTTCGAGACGAAGTCGTACATCCCCTCGCACAACGACTGCCAGCGTCCGGGCACGATCGCCTGCCGGCGCGTGCCGAGCAGCATGAAGGCCGTGATCGCGGCAACCGCGATGACCATCCAGAGCGCCGAGTTGGTGAAGGAAACGTCGAGCCCGCCGATATGGATCGGGCCGCCCAGCGGATGAATTGTGAATTGCTCGAGCGGCGAATGCGCTTCTGCCACGATTGACCCCGTCCTTGTCTCGGATCCTTCGCCGGATCCTTGTCAGTCCCGCTTATCCATCCGCCGCTGGATGTCCTTGGACAGCCGCACGACGTTGAAAACTCCCGCCGCCAATCCCACGAACATGAACCCGATCATGAACCAGGGCTTGGTGCCCATCTGCCAGTCGATCAGCCATCCCAGGCCCAGGCCGGCGCAGATCCCGACCACCAGCTCGATGCTCATCCGATAGCCGACGCCGGCAAGGGAGTCGTTATAGGAGCCGAGCTTCGAACCCTTGTCGCGCCCCTCGATCCGGTCCCGCGCGGCTTTGAGCTTCGCGTCGAGCTGGTCGAGATTGCGCGGGTCTCCCTCGGTCATCCCGTCGGTCTTCCCTGGGTCCCTTGTGACGCCCCCGCCACAACACCAACGCCGCCGCCGATCATCGACCGGCGCACGCGCGGCGGAACATAAGGACGCACCCCAGGGCTGTCAAGGCGATTCGCCGCAGGTCAAGATATTGAAACAACGGGAAGATTTGCGATTCCAACGGCCCCTGCGCACCCTGTCGCAGGGGGCCTCAGGCCTGGCTTTTGGCGCCTTTCCTGATCGCCCGCAGGCACAGCTGGTCATAGGCGATGGTAGCCCCGGCGATCGCAGTGATCTCCGCACTGTCGTAGGGCGGCGCCACCTCCACCACGTCCATGCCGACGATGTTGAGCGATCCGAGGCCCCGCAGGATGGCAAAAGCCTGCGCGGTGGAGAGCCCGCCCGCCACCGGCGTACCGGTCCCGGGCGCGAACGCGGGGTCCAGGCAATCGATGTCGAAGGTGAGATAGGCGGGATGCTTGCCCACGATTTTCTTGATCTTGTCCAGCGCCGCGGCCGGGCCTTTCTCGTGCACCTCGGGCGCACCGATGATGGTGAGGCCCATCTTGTCGTCGACCCAGGTGCGGATGCCGGTCTGCACCGACCGCTCCGGCACGATCAGCCCTTCCCTGACCGCGCGATAGAACATGGTGCCATGGTTGAGCTCGACCTCCTTGCCCTCGACCTCCGGCCAGGTGTCGGGGTGCGCGTCGAAATGGATGAGAGCGAGCGGGCCGTATTTCGCGGCATGCGCCTTCAGCAGCGGATAGGTGATGAAATGGTCGCCGCCGAAGGTGGTCAGGAAAACATCATGCTTGATGATCTCGGCCGCCGTGCGTTCGATCGCGCCCGGGATGGTGTGCGGCATCGCGTGGTCGAAATAGACGTCGCCGTAATCGACCGCTTTCACATAGTCGAGCGGGTTGAAGCCGTGCGGAAAGCTCTTCAGCTCGCACAGCTGCGCCGATCCCATGCGCACGCCCTGCGGCCCGAAGCGCGCCCCGGGGCGGAAGGTGGTCGCTGTATCATAGGGCACACCCAGGAACACATTGTCCGCGTGCTGCACGTCGCGCGAATAAGGCACGCGCAGGAACGTCGCGATGTTCGAATAGGTTTGCTGCGCGATCAGGGTGCCGCCCGCCGGCTGGGTCGGCTTCGCCCCCGGCGCGGTGCCCTGCCGCATGATCTTCTTCTTGGCCATCTGCGCGTCTCGTCCCCGAAATTGCGACTGGTTCGACGCTAGGCAAGGCTGGCCGTGCTGACAAGCGGGGATCGACAACTGAACGTGACGCAGATGGGCTATAGTCGCTTCCGAGCGGCACAACCGACCGCGATACGATAGGATCGACGAAGCTTGAAAAAGGTCCTCGCCCTCCTTCTATTGCTGTTGGTCGGCTATTGTGCGCTGCCGCTCACGTCGGTTTCGTCCATCACCATCGCAGTGGAGGATGAGAAGGGCGGGAAGATCACGGCAAATGCGGTCGCTTCCTTCCTGGACAGCGACGGTCGGGTGATCCTCGACGTTGCCCTTGGCGAGCTGCCGTCCTGGGACAACAACATCCATTGGTGGGCTCACAGCAGCCATGAAACCAGCGAGCTGCGGCCGGAAGACGCCCGCCGTGCCAGGAGCGCATTGATCTCCACGGTGGGCTGCGCGCCGCTCGAGCTTCCGGTCGAACTCCAAGGGCAATATGTTCCGCCGTCGCTGATGCCCCATGGCGGCGGGCGGGCTTACATGCTGTATGAGTTCACCGGCGCTGCGCGGCTGGACTGCAGCGAGTCGCATAGCGACCGCCGACATCGGTCTATTCCACAGCCGACGAGTCCGTAAGCTCATTCACCAGCATCAGCAGCGCCAGGGCGGCCGGCGCGGAGAGGGCGTGTGCCGGACCAACACTGGCGATGCCCTGATCCGATCGTCCGAGCAGCTTGCTCAGATGGCCGAGCAAGCCTTTCGGCTCTTCCTTCTTCGGTAGCCGCACCAGCTTCGCTGCCGGCTGGTCGCGTTCCATGACGACCCAGTCGTCGATGCGGGGGCCGAAGGTGCGGTGGAGCGCGCTGGTTCTTGGGTCGGCCAAGCGGAATAGTTCGCGGTCATCGGCATCGAGCAGAACGAGGCCGGTGCGCCGCCATGGATTGAGGAACTTGCGCAGGATATGCTGCTGGAACTGCAGCACCAGGCGCTGCGCCGGATCGCTCAGCAGCCAGCGCGAGGGCATGATCGCGCGGTTCGCGGCGAGATGCCAGACTTGCTGCGCGTCATCGACGATCTCATGCGTGCCGAACACAACGGCGCGCATCAGGTGACAGGTTGCCAGCACCTGCTTGGTGCGATCGTCGCTCAGTTCCCAGGTGCCTCGATAGTGCTTCACCGGCGGGCCCTCGCGGCGGGTCCGGCGCAAGCGATAGAGAGCATGCTCGGAAGATGCGCTCATGATGCCCCCCAAAGCCCGACGGGCGGCGATGAAGCGCCTATTGTGCCGCCTTCAGCTCGTGCGCGTCCTGCAAATCCACCGAGACCAGCTGTGACACGCCGCGTTCCGACATGGTGACGCCATAGAGGCGGTCCATGCGGGCCATGGTCAGGCGATGGTGGGTGATGACCAGGAACCGCGTGCTGCCGGCGCGGCCGAGCTCGTCGACCAGATTGCAGAAGCGCTCGACGTTGGCGTCGTCCAGCGGTGCGTCGACCTCGTCCAGCACGCAGATCGGCGCCGGGTTGACCAGGAACACCGCGAACAAGAGGGCGAGCGCGGTCAGCGCCTGCTCGCCGCCCGACAGCAGCGACATCACCTGCAGCTTCTTGCCCGGGGGCGAGGCCAGGATCTCGAGGCCGGCTTCCAGCGGGTCCTCCGCCTCGGTCAGCGCCAGGTGGGCGCGGCCGCCGCCGAACAGGCGGGTGAACAAGGTCTCGAAATGGCCGTTGACCAGCTCGAACGCCGCCAGCAGGCGCTCGCGCCCCTCGCGGTTGAGGCTGTTGATGCCCTGGCGCAGGCGCGCGATGGCGTTGACGAGGTCC
>DATFDU010000125.1:0-2807 GCA_035251915.1 Dongiaceae bacterium
GACAAGCGCAAATCGGTCAGGCGCGCCGGTCCTCGCGCACCAGGGCGGCGCCCTTCTCGGCGATCATCAGGGTCGGGGCGTTGGTGTTGCCTGAGGTGATGGTCGGCATCACCGAGGCGTCGATCACGCGCAGGCGCTCGATGCCGTGCACGCGCAGCCGTGCGTCGACCACGGCGCCTACGTCGCTGCCCATCTTCGCGGTCCCGACCGGGTGGAAGATCGTGGTTCCGATCCGGCCAGCCGCCTGCGCGAGTTCCTCGTCGCTCTGGAACGATGGGCCGGGCAGGAATTCCTCTGGCGTGTGCGTCTGCATCGGCGCGGCCTGCATGATGCGGCGCGTCAGGCGAATCGCGGCCGCGGCAACCAGCCGGTCACGCGCCGTGGTGAGGTAGTTGGGGCGGATCGCGGGCGAGTCGCCGAAGTGCGCGGTGGTGGCGTGCACGCTGCCGCGACTTTCCGGTCGCAGGTTGCACACGCTCATGGTGACGGCGGGGAAGGGATGCAGCGGCTCGCCGAAGCGGTCCAGCGACAAGGGCTGGATATGATATTCGAGGTCGGGCGTCTCCAGGCTCGGGTCGGACTTGGCGAAGGCGCCCAGCTGGCTCGGCGCCATCGACATCGGCCCGCTCTGCCGCAGCAGATATTCGAGGCCGATCCGTGCCTTGCCCCACAGGTTGGCGGCCATGGTGTTGAGCGTCAGCGCGTTGCGGATCTTGTAGATGAGGCGCAGCTGCAGGTGATCCTGCAGGTTCTCGCCGACGCCGGGCAGCGCATGCACGATGTCGAGGCCGAGGTCGCGCAGCCGCTCCGGCTGGCCGATGCCGGAGAGCTCCAGCAGATGCGGGGAGCCGATCGCGCCGGCGGAGAGGATCACCTCGCCGCGCGCCCGCGCGATCTGATCGGTGCCGTTGACCTGCGCTTCCACGCCGACGGCGCGGTTGTTCTCGATCAGCACGCGCTTGGCCTGCGCGCCCGACGCGATGCGCAGGTTGGGCCGGTTGCGCACCGGTTTCAGGAACGCCTTGGCGGTGTTGACGCGGATGCCGCCGCGCTGGGTGACATGGAAATAGGCGACGCCGTGATTGTCGCCGCGGTTGAAGTCGGTGACGCGCGGCAGGCCCGCTTCGACCGCCGCGTCGCGGATGGTGTCGAGGATCGGCCAATGCAGCCGCTGGCGATCGATGCGCCACTCGCCGCCTGCCCCGTGCACCTCGTCGGCGCCGTGGACGAAATCCTCGTGCTGGCGGAAGTGGGGCAGCACGTCGTCCCAGCCCCAGCCCTGGTTGCCGAGCTGGCGCCACTGGTCGTAATCGCGCGCCTGGCCGCGCATGTAGATCATGCCGTTGATCGAGGAGCAGCCGCCCAGCACCTTGCCGCGCGGGTAGTTGATAGCGCGCCCGCCGAGCCCCGGCTCCGCTTCGGTCTTGAAGCACCAGTCGGTGCGCGGATTGCCCATGCAATAGAGGTAGCCGACCGGGATGTGGATCCAGAGATAGTCGTCCTTGCCGCCGGCTTCGAGCAGCAGCACGGAGACGTCGGGATCGGCGGACAAGCGGTTGGCCAGCAGGCAGCCGGCGGTGCCGCCGCCGACGATGACGTAGTCGTAGGTGCCGAGCGAGGTCATGCCGAGCCTGCGCGCGTGTGTGACAGCACATAAACCCGGAGCGCGCTGGACAGGTTCGGCGGCGGCTCCATGTCGCCGCGCCGGCGGTCGACCTCGGCGATCAGCTCGGAGAGCGAGCGGCCGCGCTCCTTGGCGATCGACTTGAGCGCGCGCCAGAAGGCGGCTTCGAGCGTGACGCTGGTGCGATGCCCGGCGATCGCGACGGAGTGCTTCTCGAGGCGGTGGTCGGACGCGGTCATGCCGTCCACACTCCCACACTGTCATCCCGGCCGAGTGCAGCGAGAGCCGGGGCCCATGCGATTTCGCCGAGGCGTTGACAGGACGCAGGGGTCCCGGCTCGCGCCACTGCGTGGCTTGGCCGGGATGACAGTAAGAGCATGTGCTATTTCGGTCCCAGCATATCTGCCGGCTTCACCCACTGGTCGAACTGCTCGCTCGTCAGCAGGTCGAGCTCCAGCGCCGCCTGCTTCAGGCTCTTGCCTTCCTTGTGCGCCTTCTTGGCGACCTTGGCGGCGTTGTCGTAGCCGATGTGGGTGTTGAGCGCGGTCACCAGCATCAGCGACTGGTCGAGCAGTTGCTTGATGCGCGGCAGGTTCACCGTGATGCCGGCGACGCAATTGTCAGTGAAGCTGACGCAGGCATCGGCGATCAGGCGGCCGGACTGCAGCACGTTGTGGATGATGACCGGCTTGAACACGTTGAGCTCGAGATGGCCGTTGGAGCCGGCGACGGTGACAGTCACGTTGTTGCCCATCACCTGGGCGCAGACCATGGTCATGGCCTCCGCCTGGGTCGGGTTGACCTTGCCCGGCATGATCGAGGAGCCGGGCTCGTTCTCCGGCAGCTTGATCTCGGCGATGCCGGAGCGCGGGCCGGAGCCGAGCAGGCGCAGATCGTTGGCGATCTTCATGAGGGACGCCGCCAGCACGTTGTAGGCGCCGGAGATCTCCACCATCGCATCGTGCGCCGCCAGCGCCTCGAACTTGTTCCTGGCCGGCGCGAACGGCAGGCCGGTCAGCGTCTTTAGCTGGTCGGCGAACGCCTTGTCGAAGCCCTTGGCGCTGTTGAGGCCGGTGCCGACGGCGGTGCCGCCCTGGGCCAGCGGATAGAGACGCGGCAGGGCCGCTTCGAGCCGCGCGATGCCGAAGCCGATCTGCGCGGCATAGCCGGAAAATTCCTGGAC
>DATFDU010000126.1:0-3563 GCA_035251915.1 Dongiaceae bacterium
GTCGCGATGCTCGACCAGGGCGGTGCAGCTCTCCACCCAGTCGCCATCGTTGCAATAGAGGATGCCGTCGATCATCTTGATCTCGGCCTTGTGGATGTGGCCGCACACCACGCCGTCGAGGCCGCGGCGCCTGGCTTCCTCAGCCATCGCATGCTCGAAGTCGCTGATGAACTTGACCGCGTCCTTGACCCGCGTCTTCAGGAACGCCGACAGCGACCAGTAGGGATAGCCGAGCGCGACGCGCGCGCGGTTGTACCAGTGATTGATCTGCAGGCACCAGGCATAGGCATGGTCGCCGAGCTTCGCCAGCCAGCGCGCACATTTGACGATGCCGTCGAACGCATCGCCGTGCGCCACCAGCAGCCGCTTGCCGTCGGCGGTGACGTGGATGGCCTCGTTCATCATCATCACGCCGCCGAACGCCATGCCGTCGTACTCGCGCAGCGGCTCGTCGTGGTTGCCCGGCACATAGATGACGCGGGTGCCCTTGCGCGCCTTGCGCAGCAGCTTCTGCACCACGTCGTTGTGGCTCTGCATCCAGAACCAGGTGCGCTTCAGGCGCCAGCAATCGATGATGTCGCCGATCAGATAGATCTCGTCGGCGTCATTGTGCTTCAGGAAATCGAGCAGGAATTCCGCCTTGCAGCCGCGCGTCCCCAAATGAACATCGGAAATGAAGATGGCGCGGTAGTGGTTGATCGGCGGCGTCGCCTGCATCTCCTGCTTCCTGGCCGTTGCCCCGCCGCGCGAATCCCCGCTTCGCGCGGCCTAGAGCTAATCGAAAACAGCAAAGGAAAAATGACGGCCAAATGACGGATTTGAGTCACCGCCAAAGGAAAAGGGCGGCCAATGGCCGCCCTTCGGCAAGCAGGAAGCGCTCGCAGGCTCAGCCGCCTTCGCCTTCACCTTCGCCCTCTTCGCCGGTCGGCGCGGGGCAATCGGTTGAACCGCCTTCCTCGCCCTCGCCGCCTTCTTCGGTGGTGCATTCGGTTTCGGCGCCTTCGCCTTCACCGGATTCCTGGGCCTGGGCGTCGTCCACCAGGTCCATGCCCAGCAGGCTGCTGGTGATCGGCGACATGATCTGAGCGGCCGGCAAGGCGCCGCTTGCCATGGCGAGGGCGCTCGCGCCCAGCCACAGTTTCCAACGCGTGGTCATCGTCCTCCCCCGAGGGTTGGTTGCGGGAGATCGACCATGGAGTAAATGCGACGCATTTGCAATAGAGGGCCGCACACATTTCCGCGAGCAGGCCCGCCGGGAGTCGGCAGGGCGGGAAACGTCGGCTAGTCGCCGGGCGCGCGCAGTTTGGCGATGGCGTCGTAGACGTGGGCGCGATCGACCGGCGAGCAGCCCATGCCGATCACGCGGCGCTTGAACCCGGTCCAGGCGGCATTGCTGTAGCGCTGGATCGCGACGCAGGAGGAGGGCAGGCCGCTGATCACCGCAGTGAACTCGGCGCTGTCATAGCCGCCCTTGTTGCCGATGCCGTTCCAGTCCTGGACTTCGATATGGGTGAACGCCTCGCTGAAATTCTGTCGCAGGCCGCGATACTCCATGTAGAGCCTGGTCGCGGTGACGCGCACGCCGACGATGGTCATGAACATGCGCGGATTTTCTCCGCTGATGGTCATGACGTCGATCTGGGTCGCGCCCGACGATTCGCCGGCGCGCACCTGGTCGGTGGAGCGCTCGCAATCCACGTTGTATCCGGCTTCGGAGAAACCGAATGACGAGCTGGCGCAATCGATCGCATCCATGCTGTCGGATTGAGCCGCCGGCACCGCGATGGCAGCGGCAAGGAGCGCCGATGCGAGGCCGGCCAATCTGATGGTCATCGTAACGAATCCCCACTATGCGGACGACGTCCGCACCACGTCAGCCGCAATAGTGACGGCCCGACCGCTCCAACGTCAACGGGATTTGTTCATACGAAAGTTGTGCGCGCGCGATTCATGGTTAATCGCATCGGCGTTCGCGACTAGTCGCCCAGCCCGCCGCTCTCGCCGCCAAGGCCGCCGTCATTGACGCCGCCGCGGACGGAATCGCCGCTGCCCAATCCACCATGCCCGCTGCGCGGCCGGCTCGGCGTGACCAGCGGCCCGCTGTCTTCATCATCCTCGCCAAGCTCGTCCGCCGTGGTGGATTCAAACCGCTCGCCCGCCTCGGCACAGCCGCCGGGCTCCCCGCACTCATGCTGGAAGCCGCCGTGGGGATCGAGGTCGTTGTCCTGGGAACTGCCTTGCTCGGCAATCGCAATGCCGGGCAGCGTCACCGCGCCCAGCAAGGCGTAGGCGCTGACCCCCAGCCACAATTGAAGGCGTCGATCCATGGCTCACCTCTCGATCTGCACTCTCATATGGAACGCAGCAGCGGAGCCCGCAGTTGCTCCCGTCCATCACAAGATGGTGACGCGACGATGGGTGTGCCAGTCTGGGCTCACGCAAAGGGTGTGAAGTGCCGTCACGCCAGCCCTGGTCCCGAAGCGGATTAAAGTCTACGCCCCGGCCTGCGCGCCTGCCAGGGTCATGCCGTCGATCCGGACGGTCGGTGAATCCGTTCCATAGCGGAACAGCAGGTCGTTGGCCGGGGTCAGGTTCCGGAACATGTCCTTGAGGTTGCCGGCGACCGTCACTTCCGAGACCGGATAGGTCAGCTTCCCATTCTCGATCCAGTAGCCGGCGGCGCCGCGGCTGTAGTCGCCGGTTACGCCGTTGATGCCCATGCCGATCAGCTCGGTCACGTAGAAGCCCTGCTTGATATCCGACATCAAGTCCGCCGGCGTCACCTTGCCCGGCTCCAGGTACAGGTTGGCGGCGGAGGGCGACGGCGGCGACGAAGTGCCGCGCGACGCATGGCCGGTGGTAGTGAGCTTGAGCTGTCGCGCCGACCGGCAATCCAGCAGCCAGGTGGTCAGCACGCCATCTTCGATCAGCGCGCGCTTCTTGTTGGCGACCCCTTCGCCGTCGAACGGCTTGGAGCGCAGGCCGCGCGGGCGATGGGGATCGTCGATGATGCGAATGCCCTTGGCGAAGATCTGCTGCCCCATCTTGTCCTTGAGAAAGCTGGTGCCGCGCGCGATCGATGCGCCATTGATGGCGCCGACGAAATGGCCGATCAGGCCGTTGGCGACGCGCGGGTCGTAGACGATCGGGATCTTCGCGGTCGAAGCCTTGCGCGGATTGAGGCGACGCACGGTGCGCTCGCCCGCCGACCGCCCCAGCGTCTCGGGGTCGGACAAGTTCTCGCCGAACACCGCGCTGGAGAAATCGTAGTCGCGCTCCATGCCGGTGCCTTCGCCCGCCAGCACCGAAACGCTGATGCCCCAGCGGCTGGTCGCATAGCCGCCGCGGAAGCCGTTGCTGGCGGCGAGCGCGATCTGCACCTTGCCCCAGCCTGCTTCCGCGCCTTCGGAATTGGTGACGCCCGGCACCGCGCGCGCCGCATCCTCCGCACGCGCGATCATGTCGGTGAGCGCGGCCTCGCTCGGCTCGCGTTTGTCCTCGAGGTCGAGCGCGACCGGCACCTTCACCAGCAGCGCCGGATCGGCCAAGCCGCAGAATTCATC
>DATFDU010000127.1:0-4271 GCA_035251915.1 Dongiaceae bacterium
CCTCAACGTCATCGCGCTCAACGTGGTGCGCAGATATCGAGAGAAGTATGACTGACGCGGTCCTCATCGGCTCGGGAGCGGACTCTGGCGCCAAGCTGCGCCGGCCGGATCTATCGGAAAACCGGATCCGCCGCCGCTACGCGGCCGAGCGCCGGTTCCGGCTCTACGGCATGCTGGCGATCGGCTTCGCGGTGTTCATGCTGGGGTTCCTCGCGATCACCGTGGTGCTGCAGGGCTACAGCGCCTTCTGGCAGACCCGCATCGCGCTCGAGGTCACGATCGATCCGGCCAAGGTCGATCCGCAGAACACCCGCCTGCCGGAGTCGCTGATCCTGGGCGACTACCAGGCCGTGGTACGGGATTCCCTGCGCGGCCTGTTCCCAGAGGTCGATTCCCGCGCCGACCGCCGGGCGCTCAACGACTTCCTCAGCAACGCCGCCGGCGATGACGTGCGCAGGCTGGTGCTGGAGAATCCGGCCCTGGTCGGCCAGACCGTGCCGGTGGAGGTTCTCGCCTCCGACGACATCGACATGCTGGCCAAGGGCCGCATCCCGCGCGACGTGGCGGAGGCCAATCGTCCGATCAAGGACCAGCAGATCGGCTGGTTCGACAAGCTCGATCAGCAAGGCCTCATCGTCAGCAGCTTCAACACCGGCTTCTTCGCGACCGGCGACTCGCGCGAGCCGGAGCAGGCGGGGGTCGGCGGAGCGCTGATGGGCAGCCTGCTCACCATCCTCACCGCGATCCTCCTGTCGCTGCCGGTCAGCGTGGCGGCGGCGATCTACCTGGAAGAGTTCGCGCCCAAGAACCGCATCACCGACATCATCGAGATCAACATCAACAATCTGGCGGCGGTGCCCTCGATCGTGTTCGGCCTGCTCGGCCTCGCGGTGCTGCTCGGCTTCTTCGGCCTGCCGCGCGGCGCGCCGCTGGTCGGCGGCATGGTGCTCTCGCTCATGACCCTCCCCACCATCATCATCGCGACCCGTGCGGCGCTGAAGGCGGTGCCGCCCAGCATTCGCGAGGCGGCGTATGGCGTCGGCGCCTCGAAGCAGCAGGTGGTGATGCACCACGTGCTGCCGCTCGCCATGCCCGGCGTCATGACCGGCGCCATCATCGGCACGGCGCGCGCCATGGGAGAATCGGCGGCGGTCCTGATGATCGGCATGGTCGCCTTCATCGTCGACGTCCCGAAGCGCATCACCGACCCGGCGACGGTGCTGCCAGTCCAGATCTTCCTGTGGGCGGATGCGCCGGAGCGCGCCTTCGTCGAGCGCACCTCGGCCGGCATCATGGTGATGCTGGTGTTCCTGGTAATGATGAACGCAGCCGCGGTGGTGATCCGCCGCCGGTTCGAACGGCGTTGGTAGGAGAGGGATTGATGGCATTGGCCACGCAAAGAGCAAGCAAGGCAGAGGACATCGCGGCGGCGGCCGGCAGGCCGGGCCTCGAGCTGGACGGCGTCCCCCGCACCGGGGAAACGCCCAAGATCACCAGCCGGAACGTCAACGTGTTCTATGGCCAGAAGCAGGCGCTGTTCAACGTCGACCTCGACGTCCCGTCGCGCCAGGTGACAGCGCTGATCGGCCCGTCCGGCTGCGGCAAGTCGACCTATCTTCGCTGCCTCAACCGCATGAACGACGTGATCGACAACTGCCGGGTGACCGGCGACATCAGGCTGGACGGCGAGAACATCTACGACCCGAAGCTCGACGTCGTGATGCTGCGGGCGCGCATCGGCATGGTGTTCCAGAAGCCGAACCCGTTCCCGAAGTCGATCTACGACAACATCGCCTACGGCCCGCGCATCCACGGCATGGGCGCGACCAAGGACGAGCTGGACGAGATCGTGCAGACCAGCCTGGAGCGCGCCGGCCTGTGGAACGAGGCCAAGGACCGTCTGGCCCAGCCCGGCACCGGCCTCTCCGGCGGCCAGCAGCAGCGGCTTTGCATCGCGCGCGCCATCGCGGTCAGCCCCGAGGTCATCCTGATGGACGAGCCGTGCTCGGCGCTCGACCCGATCGCGACCGCGCGCATCGAGGAGCTGATCGACGAATTGCGCGAGAACTACACCATCATCATCGTCACCCACTCGATGCAGCAGGCCGCGCGCGTCAGCCAGAAGACCGCGTTCTTCCATCTCGGCGTGCTGGTGGAATGGGGCGATACCGAGCAGATCTTCACCGCGCCGCGCGATGAGCGCACGCAGGGCTACATCACCGGACGCTTCGGGTAAGGAGCGAAGGACTGGATCATGGTGAACAGACCGACCGACCATATCGTGAAGAGCTTCGATGAGGATCTGAAGCGCCTCAACAACGTGATCGCGGAAATGGGCGGTTTGGCCGAGGCGCAGCTCACCCGCGCGGTCGAATCGCTGGTCCGGCGCAACACCGAGCTCGCGACCCAGGTGGTGCAGGACGACAAGCGCATCGACGCGCTGGAGACCGAAGTCGGCCAGATGACGGTGCGCATGCTGGCGCTGCGCCAGCCGATGGCCCAGGACCTGCGCGAGGTGGTGGCGGCGATCAAGATCGCGTCCGACATCGAGCGCATCGGCGATTATGCCAAGAACATCGCCAAGCGCGCGATCGTGCTGGCGACGCACGCGCCGCTGAAGCCGGTCGCCTCGATCCCGCGCATGAGCCAGCTGGCGCTGCAGATCATCAAGGACGTGCTCGACGCCTATATCGAGAAGGATGCGGAAGGCGCGCGCGCGGCCTGGCGGCGCGACGAGGAAGTCGACGAGATGTACAACAGCGTGTTCCGCGAGATGCTGACCTACATGATGGAGGACCCGCGCAACATCGGGCCCTGCACGCACCTCTTGTTCATCGCGAAGAATATCGAGCGCATCGGCGACCACGCCACCAACGTGGCGGAGATCGTCTATTACCTGGTCCACGGCCGGAGCCTGGACGAAGAGCGACCGAAAGGCGATACGACCAATGTTCCAATCGATGCCTGATCGCGCCAAGGCGAGCCCGCTGCCCGTGCGCGAGGCGCAGGGTCAGCCGCTGGTGCTGGTGGTGGAAGACGAAGCGGCCCTGGTCACGCTCTTGCGCTACAACCTGGAGCGCGAGGGCTTCCGCGTGATCGACGCCGCCAACGGCGAGGAGGCGCTGCTGATCGTGAAGGAGCAGCGGCCCGATCTCATCCTGCTGGACTGGATGCTGCCGGCGCTGTCCGGCATCGAGGTGTGCCGGCAGATCCGCCGCAGCTCCGAGCATCGCCGCACGCCGATCATCATGCTGACCGCGCGCGGCGAGGAAAGCGACAAGCTGCGCGGCCTCGAGGTCGGCGCCGACGACTACGTGACCAAGCCGTTCTCGCCCTCCGAGCTGGTGGCGCGCTGCCGCGCCGTGCTGCGCCGCGCCCTGCCGCAGACCGAGACCGAGGTGCTGCAGTACCAGGACCTCTCCATGGACCTCGCCACCCACCGGGTGCGGCGCGGGCAGAAGGACGTGCATCTCGGCCCGACCGAGTTCCGCCTGCTGCGGTTCCTTTTGGAGAACCAGGGCCGCGTCTTCAGCCGCGAGCAGCTGCTGGACCACGTGTGGGGCCGCGACATCTACGTCGAGCCGCGCACCGTGGACGTGCACATCCGGCGCCTGCGCAAGGCCATCAACATCGACGGCTCCGCTGACCTCGTGCGCACCGTGCGCTCCGCGGGCTACGCGCTGGATGTGAATATCTGACAGAGGCAGGGCCGCTCCCCTTTTTCGTCATGCCAGTGCTTGGCACTGGCATCCACGAGTTTTGCCTGCAGCGTCTCGCCCTGGCTCGCACAAATTCGTGGATGGCAAGGCCAAGCCTTGCCATGACGGCATTGAGAGGGAGCTGAGCGCTTATTATTCCTCCGCCTTGCGGTCCGAGTGCCCCAGCTCGCGCTCCGGCGCGACACGATCGCGCAGGCGCTGCTTCAGCTCCTTCAGCTCCGGAAAACGGCCTTCGCCCTTGCGCGACCAGATGGTGGCGCCATCCACCCGCACCTCGAACACGCCGCCGGTGCCGGGGATCAGCGCCACCTCGCCCAATTCGCCGTCGAAGGTGGTGAGCAATTCCTGCGCCGTCCACCCGGCGCGCAGCAGCCAGCGGCATTGGGTGCAGAACTCGATCTCGACGCGGGGCGATTTGATCTGCATCAGGATACGGCTGGCTGATCGGCCGGGCGTCCCGCGGGCCGATAGGGGAAATAGCGCATCATGATTGCCAGCAGAACCAGGCCCGGAATCGCGAAGAGCATGGTCGCCGTCCAGAAGGTCGCCCAA